>JALOPY010000048.1 GCA_025453735.1 bacterium
TTCTTTGAAATGAAATCTCACACAAATTTATTGTTTTGTTTCAGTGTGACATGTAAGTCTGAGAGAGTCAATCTTACAAAATCACATTTAACTAATCATGAAATTTCCCATGAAACAAAAAGAACAACAACTATCACTTCGTCAGTTTTTCGAGAAGCTTTGTCTTCTAATCTTTTGCTTTTTAATTTTTGATTCAATGACAGTCATGGCACAGAATTCATCAAAAAGTGAAATCGTACTTCGTTCGGTGGCAGATGCCGTACTCAACAATGCGACCTTCCAATTTATCGATCAAAAAAGTGGTCTAACTTTTGTGTCAACTGAAAATGTGACTCAAGATGCCCAATTGAAACCAGAAAGTCCTTACAACGACTGGCGTTATTGGAACGGCGTGCTCAATATCGCCATGATCAAATTGGGAGAAGTGTTGGACAAGCCTGAATATATTAAATTCGCCATTAAAAACGTCGCCTTCAGCTTTGATAGCTACAAATATTTTGAAAGCAAATACCAGGGCGAAAACAAATGGAATTATCCATTTGGACAGCGCTTTATCATGGAAGAGCTGGATGACTGCGGTGCCATGGGCGCCAGCGTCATCGAAGTTTTTCAGCGTGATCCGCAGGAGCGTTATCGAACATACATCGATCAAGCGACACTACATATTCTCACCAAACAAACCCGTCTCGATGATGGGACCTTTGTCCGCTCGTTCCCCCATAAGTGGACACTCTGGGCGGATGATCTCTACATGGGAATCTCATTTCTTTGCCGCATGGGTGAATTAACTGGCGATAGCCGATATTTTGATGATGCGGCTCGACAGGTCATCAATTTTCACAAATATCTTTTTGATGAAAATAAAGGCTTGACGACCCACTGCTGGTATTCGGATGTGAATCGTCGCGCAGTGGCTTTCTGGGGACGTGCCAACGGCTGGGCGATGCTGGCGCAGGTTGATCTGCTGGATCGATGGCCAGAAAATCATCCACAGCGGGATACGCTACTAACATTGCTTCAGCGGCACATTCTGGGTATCGCCCAATATCAGAGTAGCGAAGGACTGTGGCATCAGTTGCTCGACAAGGTCGATTCGTATCTGGAAACATCATGTTCAGCCATGTTCACTTATGCCATCGCAAGGGCTGTAAATAAGGGATATATCGAGCCACGTTATGCGTCGATTGCACGACATGGCTGGGAAGGTGTGATGTCAAAGATTCGTCCCGATGGGCAGATCGAAGGTGTTTGTACTGGAATGGTGGTGAGTGATAATTTGGTCGATTATTATCGCCGACCGGCACCACTGAATGATGTACATGGAATCGGTTTTATTTTGTTGGCGGGTGCTGAGATTTTACAACTATCAAAATAACCCGGGAACGCTTTCATCAAATAATTATCGGAGAAAGATTAATCCCTTTATCAATCAGCTTAATTTAATGGTAAATAAAAATTTCATCTCAATAAAATAATGAGCAAAAAAACTACGACATCTCTTTTCTTTAGTTTAATCATCATTTATGCCTCTCTTCCAATCTACTCACAACATTTAACAATTAATGAAATCATGTCATCCAATTCCACGACGATTACTGATGAAGATGGCGATTACCCGGATTGGATCGAATTATACAATCACGGTAGCGATACGATTAATCTAAACGGGTATGGGTTATCCGATGATGAAAATGATCCCTTCAAATGGGTATTCCCCAAAGCCATCATCCAGCCACAAGGGTATCTTTTGATTTTTGCTTCAGATAAAGATCGCCGCATTGTAATTTCGCATTGGGAGACCATTATAAACCGGCGAGATGAATGGAAATATCATTTAGGTGACGCCAGCATACCGGCAAATTGGAACACTATTAATTATGATGATTCTAACTGGCCCACTGGTAAAAGTGGATTTGGCTATGGCGATGGTGATGACGCAACCATTGTCGCAAATACAATTTCAATATTTGTCCGCAAGGTTTTTACAATAGATAGTTTGAATAACATTTTAAAAGCGTTGTTACACATTGATTATGACGATGGTTTTGTGGCTTATTTGAATGGCGTTGAAATCGCCCGGGCGAATGTAGGCGTACCGGGAATTCCAGCAGCCTATAACCAGCCAGCTAGTACGGCGAGGGAAGCTGAAATTTACCATGGAGGTTTTCCTGAAAAATATGATATCGATCCAATTCAAACATTGCTTCAGCAAGGCGAAAATGTCCTCGCCATCCAGATTCACAATGTCAGCTCTACCTCATCAGATCTATCGCTTATTCCATTTTTTACACTCGGTATGTTAACGCCACCAGATAATCCATCGGGCTTTCCAGAAATTTTACAATTAGATTCACCAATGCTGCACACCAATTTTAAAATTAGCTCCAGTGGTGAAACATTGCTACTCACTGAACCATCGGGACCAGCAACTGATATTGTTCAATTGGGCGTCATTCCTGCTGACATTTCCTGGGGCAGAAAACCTGATGGCAGCTCCAACTGGTTCTTTTTTGATAATCCAACACCAGGAACCAGTAATAACAATCCGGGTTATATCCAGGTTGCAGAGGATCCACAATTTTCACAATCTGGTGGTTTTTATAATGGCAATATTCAGGTAATATTAAGCACCAGTTCTTCTACCGCAAAAATTCATTATTCTCTGGATGGTTCAGATCCGAACGAGTTATCCAATACGTATTCTGCACCAATCTCAATAGCATCCACCAAAGTGTTAAGAGCCAGGGCGTTTGAACCGGGTTTTTTACCCAGCAAAACAGTAACCAACACATATTTTATTAATGCACAGACTGATTTGCCGGTGTTTTCTTTATCAACTACTCCGGCTAATTTTTTCGATGTTGAGGATGGGATATATACCCTGGGCAATAACTACCAGACTTCAAATCCATATTATGGCTCTAATTTCTGGCAGGATTGGGAACGTCCGATTCATGTGGAGTTTTTTGAACCCAACGGGACTCGTGCTTTAAGCTTTGATGGTGGCGTCAAAATTGTTGGCGGCTGGAGCAGGGCAAATCCTCAAAAACCGCTGGCAATTTTTGCACGGAATGAATATGGTGCTGGAGAAATAAATTATCAACTATTTCCTGACAGACCATTTGATCAATTTCAGGCGTTTATTTTGAGGAATGGCGGCAATGATTGGGGGCGCACATTTTTTAGCGACGGCATGATGCAGGGATTGGTCGAAAATCTTGACTTAGATATCATGGCTTTCAGACCCTGCCTGGTTTATTTGAATGGCGAATATTGGGGAATACTCAATCTTCGCGAAAAACAGAATGAACATTATATTGCGATGTACCATGATGTCGATCCGGATAGCATCGACTTGCTTGAGTTTAACGCCAGCCCGATTCATGGCGATGCTCAACATTATAACAGGTTAATTGATTTTATTTCAAATAATGATTTAAGCCAGACAGCAAACTATGAATATGTAAAAACGCTTATGGATGTCGATAACTTTATTGATTATAATGTCGCCCAGATTTACTTTGATAATCGAGATTGGCCCGGGAACAACATTAAATTCTGGCGTCCGAGAACAAAAGATGGAAAATGGCGCTGGCTTCTTTATGATGTCGATTGGGGATTCGGAGTCAATGCCTACGGACGTGGGGGAAACCAAAATGGTTTTGATTACAATACACTGGAATATGCCACCAGTCCGCAGCCAACTCCGAACCATCATGCCAATCCATCATGGTCCACTTTGCTGCTTCGCAGGCTCCTGGAAAATGAAGAATTTAAAAACGATTTCATCAATCGCTTTGCCGATTATTTTAATACCATATTTCAGCCCAAAGTCGTCGTCAATCGGATTTCTAAAATTCAAAAACTTTTTGAACCCGAAATACGCCCTCATCTCAATAAATGGAGCCAATCCTATCCGTTGTGGTCCTTGCATAGTTTATGGTGGAACGATGTAAATCGCTGGTATAGTTTTATACAAATAATGGTCGATTTCGCGTATAACCGCGTCCCCAATATGCGTAATCACATTATCAAAAAATTTAATCTAACCGGCTATGCCGAAATCACGCTAAATGTCTCTCCAAAAGTTGCCGGATTGATAAAGATTAGTACGATCGTTATCGAAAACTATCCCTGGCAGGGGAATTATTTTATGAAAACACCAATCAAGGTAACAGCAATTCCTTATTCTAATTATAAATTTTCTCGATGGACCGGCTGCAATATATCAAATCACGATTCCATTATAATAGAGCTAACCGGAAATACATCATTAACCGCTGTATTTGAACCGAAGACAGGGAACAGCGAATCTGTGGTCATTAATGAAATTAATTACAATTCGAATGCTAATTTTGATCCTGAAGATTGGGTGGAATTATTCAATAATGGTGCAACATCGATCGATATCTCCGGCTGGCAGTTAAACGATTCGGATGATAATAATATCTATTACATTCCTGAGAATGTTGTATTGGGTCCGCAAGAATACCAGGTGCTTTGTCGTGACACTTCATTATTTAAAACATATTTTCCCAATGTACCAGACTTTATTGGAAATTTTGATTTTGGACTTAAAAGCAATGGTGAATCGATCAGGCTTTGTAATAGCAAAAACAAGATGATCGACTCGCTAAAATATAGTAACCGTCATCCCTGGCCCCTGATGCCTGACGGCGGGGGACCGACGCTGGCACTGAGAAATCCTGATATGGATAATGGGCTATCTATAAGCTGGACAGCTTCTCAAAATCATGGAACTCCCGGCGCAAAGAACGACAGCTATATCGAGCTATCTGTCCAATCATCTTTTCAAGTCCCGTTTGAATTTCAGCTCTATCCCAATTACCCCAATCCATTTAATGCAACGACAACAATCTCATATCAGTTACCAGAGCCTTCTCTGGTTAATATTTCGATTTACAATTTATGTGGACAATTAGTAAACGAGTTAATTAATGAAAATGTAGAGGCCGGGAATCATTCAGTGAAATGGGAGGCAGATCATTTAAGCTCAGGCATTTACTTCTACAAAATTTCTATTGGGAAACATCGTGCGATTGGCAAATGTTTATTATTGAAATAAAGTTTTAAAAACAAGGAGAACGAATGAACGATTTTGAAACGAGATCTGGTGCTGAAAAAATTAAGGTCGGAAATTTTCGCTGGACGATAGTCGCCCTGATTTTTTTTGCCACGACAATAAACTATGTTGATAGGATGGTGATCGGCATTCTCGCCCCGACCCTGCAACACGAAATTGGCTGGAATGATATCCAATACGGATATATCGTAACGGCGTTCACGGCTGCTTACGCGATCGGATTGCTGGGAGTTGGCAGAATAATTGATCTTATCGGCACAAAAATCGGATATGCTTTTGCGCTCGCCGGATGGAGTCTGGCAGCGATGGGACATGCATTTGCCCGAACTGTTTTCGGCTTTGGTTTTGCCCGTTTTGCATTAGGAATTTTTGAAGCTGGCAATTTTCCAGCAGCCATAAAAACCGTGGCAGAATGGTTTCCCAAAAAAGAGCGAGCCTTTGCCACCGGACTATTTAACGCGGGATCGAATGTTGGCGCTATTATTGCGCCGCTTGTCGTCCCCTGGATTACATTGAAGTGGGGATGGCAGGAGGCGTTTATTTTCACCGGTGCAATTGGATTGCTCTGGTTAATTTTCTGGTTCTGGTTGTACGAAAAGCCAGAACGACATAAACGAATATCTAAAAAAGAGCTTGAATATATTCAAACCGATCCCCCGGATGCGCCAGTGAAAATTCCCTGGAGCCAGTTGCTCAGGTACAAAGGAACATGGGCTTTTGCCAGCGGCAAATTTTTAACAGATGCTGCCTGGTGGTTTTACTTATTCTGGATTCCCAAATTCCTGTATGAAAACTATGGAATTACGATCCACAAAATAGGCGTTCCGCTGATCATCATCTATTTAATGGCTGATGTCGGCAGCATTGGCGGCGGTTGGTTATCTTCTTTTTTTATCAAACGCGGCTGGACAATCAACAAAGGACGAAAAACAGCCATGCTAATTTGTGCTTTATGTGTCACTCCAATTGTATTTGTATCGCAAGCATCAAGTGTTTGGATTGCTGTCGCTTTTTTAAGTCTGGCGACCGCGGCACATCAGGGTTGGTCTGCGAATCTGTTTACCACTGTTTCAGATATGTTCCCGAGAAAAGCTGTTGCTTCGGTCGTCGGTCTCGGCGGAATGGCAGGCGCGGTCAGCGGAATGCTGATTGCAAATATCACTGGTTTTATTTTGCAGTTTACCGGCAGCTATTTGATCCCGTTTATGATCGCCGGTTCGGTCTATTTGTTGGCATTGTTTGTCATAAACCTATTAGTTCCTTACATTAAAGAAATTGAGATGGAGTGAGAAGGATTGTTCACCGAAACTCAATTTTGAATACTAAATTTGAAAAAAAAAATCAAACTGGAAAAAGATATGAAAAAAAATAATGAGAACAATTCGGCGAACAAGAAATTGTCAAGACGAGAGTTTTTAGGCACAGTTGGCTTAACGACTGCCGGTTTACTTGTCGCTCCATATATTAAAACAGCGACTACTAAAGTTCTGGAATACCCTTCATTTTCAGCCCAGGTGGCAATCACGAAAGCGGATAATTACGATCGCGCTTTGATCAAGCAAAAAGTCCAGCATCTTTTCGAATCCATTGGCGGCATCGGAGATGTCATAAAGCCAGGTGACAAAGTCGCAATCAAAATAAATCTGACCGGGGGATCCGGTTCCGCTTCCAGTCCCAAACTGGATGGCAAGCCGATCACTGAAAGTATGTGGACACACCCGGAAGTGTTGCGTGCCGTTGCTGAGCTTATCATTGACAGCGGCGTGAGCGCCAATGATATTTATTTTGTTGAAGCCCTCTGGGACGCCGCCTCATACAATAATTTTGGGTATTTGGATGTACAACAAAACCTGGGAACCCAGTTGGTGAATCTCAACAAAAAGGAACCTTATGCAGATTTCATCGACAAAGAAGTTGGCGAAAACCACTTCTTTTACAGCTCTTTCAAACTCAATCAGATATTGGCTGATGTCGATGTCTATGTCTCAATTCCAAAAATGAAACAGCATTATGAAGCTGGAGTCACGCATTCCTTAAAAAATCAGATTGGTATTGTTCCCATCCAATACTATAAGCAGAATTCCTGGGATGGGATGCGCTCAAGACTTCACTTTGAGGGTGGCGACATTGGCACTCATCTCCCCCATTCGATTTGCGATTTGAACCTGGCACGACCGGTTCATCTGGCTGTCATCGATGGCATCAAAAATGCGATTGGCGGAGAAGGCGTGTGGAATCCGACTTACAAAACAGCAGAATATCATGTATTACTGGCTGGGAAAAATCCAGTAGCTGCGGACAGTGTCGCTTCTTATGTGATGGGAAACGATCCGGAAGCGGAGAAACTTCAATTGCCTGACGGCATTCGACAGTGCGATAATTACCTTGAGCTGCTGCATCAAAAAGGGATGGGAACGAATCAGATGAGTGAAATCGAGGTTGTCGGCGATGGCGCGGGTTTGGTCACCTCCACTCGACCAGAGCGCGAGGTAATACTACTGGATAGTTTTCAGTTATGCCAAAATTTTCCGAATCCCTTCAATCCAGCAACCGCGATTATTTTTTATTTGCCCCATCCTGAACATGTGACAATAACAATTTATAATGTAACCGGACAGGAAATTGAAACGCTGGTCCAAGGAACGGTCCCTGCCGGAAAACATGAGCTTCATTGGATAGCGAAGAATCTGCCCAGTGGAGTCTATATTTGTAAAATGCAAGCTGGCAGATTTTCAGATGCGAAGAAATTGATTTATCAAAAATAAGGATAAAAAAAATATATTTTTTTCCTTGACTTTTAGAAACAACTTTTATATATTTGAAACGGTTCAATAATTATTAAACTTATTATATCTTAAAAAATTCTTAGGCTTTTCAAGCCACCGTGGGTTTTTCTTTTTATACCTGACATAAAAAATAT
The DNA here is from genome assembly GCA_025453735.1 of bacterium. Classification (GTDB taxonomy): domain Bacteria; phylum Zhuqueibacterota; class Zhuqueibacteria; order Thermofontimicrobiales; family Thermofontimicrobiaceae; genus JALOPY01. The sequence goes on from JALOPY010000048.1 coordinate 8,025, forward strand.
GATGAATCCAACTGCAGAAAATCGTAAATTGGACAAAAAGATTACCCGAACAAATGCATCTACTTCTTCTTTATTTTTAAAACTCTTTAAGCCTTTTTCTATTATTAGTACCAAATATTCCGAACAGCCCGCCTTGAAAGATGCGTTTAAAAACGACTTTTATATCGGCGTCGCTCTCAATTCAGATCAAATTTCCGGGCATGATCCAGAATCTATCGCGGTTGTGGAAAAGCACTTCAATAGTATCACACCAGAAAATGTTCTGAAATGGGAAGAGGTGCATCCAGAACTAGACAGGTACGAATTTGATGCGGTCGATCACTTTGTGGCTTTTGGTGAGCAGCACAACATGCACATCGTCGGTCACACGCTCGTTTGGTTTCATCAAACACCGGATTGGGTGTTCCAGGATGAGGCTGGCAAACCATTAAGCCGCGATGCACTACTGGAACGAATGAAAGCTCATATCTTTACCGTGATGGGACGCTATAAAAGTCGCATTCATGGCTGGGATGTCGTCAACGAGGCTATCATGGCTGATGGGACACTCAGGCAAAATAAATGGCTCGAGATCATCGGCGAAGATTATATCCTCAAGGCTTTTGAATACGCTCGCCAGGTCGATCCTGACTGCCAGCTCTATTATAATGAATACGATTTTGAGCAGCAACCCAAATGCGAAGGCGTCATTCGGCTTATTAAAAATTTGCAGTGCCGGGGCGTCCGTATCGATGGTGTTGGCATTCAGGGACACTGGTTCGTTGACTATCCACGTATCGAAGAAATTGAAAGCTATATTCTATCACTTTCGAACCTGGGCGTCAAATTGATGATCACCGAACTAGATGTCAGTGTGCTTCCGTATTACCCGCTCGATTCCAAGGTGGTGGACATCTCCTCATTTGATCTGAAAAAACAGAAGGAGTTGAATCCTTATCCAGATGTTCTGCCAGATTCGATTCAAAAAGAACTGGCGAATAGATATGCTGAATTTTTTTTATTCTTTCTGAAGCATCGGGACAAGATCAGCCGGGTGACATTCTGGGCGGTTCATGATAGTCAATCCTGGCGCAGCTACTGGCCTATCACAGGTCGAACCGATTATCCGATGCTATTCGACTGTCAATGTAAGCCAAAACCGGCTTTTAATGCCGTGGTCAAAGTAGCTCAGGTAAGAAGCAAAAAACTCAGCAATGATTAATCTGAATAATCAAAATTTATTCTAATATAATTTCCGAAATTAATCGGCAATCAAAAATAAACAGAAGGAAAAAAACGATGAGCAAATATTTTCCAGCAGTTGCAAAACAAATTCAATATGAAGGCAAGGATTCGAAGAATCCCCTGGCATTTAGGTATTATAACAAGAATCAAAAGGTCGGCAGCAAAACAATGGCGGAGCATCTTCGCTTTGCAGTAGCATGGTGGCATACCTTCATGGGTGATGGAACCGATATGTTCGGTGGGACAAGTTTTCAACGCGAATGGCGAAAGGCGAGCAATCCAATGGATCGCGCCAAAAAAACAATGGAAGCCGCTTTTGAATTCTTTCAAAAGTTAGGCGTCGATTATTATTGTTTCCATGACCGTGACATCGCTCCGGAGGGTGATAGTTTTGCAAAATCGTGTAAGAATTTAGAAACTATGGTGGAGATGGCAAAGAAGTTGCAAAAGGAGACTGGCGTGAAGTTGTTGTGGGGCACGGCAAACTTATTCGGCAATGCCATCTATACGCAGGGAGCGGCAACCAATCCCGATGCGCATATCATGGCCACTGCAGCCGCCCAGGTGAAAAATGCCATCGACGCGACCAAAGAACTTGGCGGCGAGAATTATGTATTCTGGGGCGGTCGTGAAGGATACGAGACACTGCTCAATACCGATTTGAAAAAGGAGCAGGAGAAGCTGGCGCGCTTCCTGCACATGGCGTTCTGATCGAGCCCAAACCTTGCGAACCGATGAAGCATCAATACGATTCGGATGCAGCCACCACATTGTATTTCTTGAAAGAGTATGATTTGATCGATGAATTCAAATTGAATATCGAAGCGAACCATGCGACCCTGGCTGGCAGTTCGTTCGAACATGAACTGGCTGTTGCTTCTGCAGCCGGAAAATTGGGTAGTGTGGATGCCAATCGCGGCGATCTGCTGCTCGGCTGGGATACCGATCAATTTCCGACGGATATTTATAGCACCACGATGGCGATGATGATCATTTTGAACCAAAACGGACTGGCACCCGGTGGACTCAACTTTGATGCCCATGTCAGGCGCAGCTCCATTGATCCAACGGATCTGTTCTATGCACATATCGGCGGCATGGATACCTTTGCGAAAAGCCTTTTGATTGCGCATCAAATCATCGAGGATAAGGTGCTGAGCAAATTTGTCGAGGAAAGATATAGCAGTCACACGTCAGGCATTGGCGCACAAATAATGTCCGGCAAAGTTGGATTGGAAGAAGTCGAAAAATGGGTGTTGAATGAAAAGAATCCTGTTCTACAAAGCGCTCGACAGGAAATGCTCGAAAACATTTTTAATTCTTATATTTTCTAATCGGCTATCGAAATTAATTTTTTAGAACAAACGGAGTGCGGTGCCTTTATGCACCGCACCATGCAGTCCATAAAGGGACTGCACTCCCATTTATCATAAAATCCAGTAGTTGAGATCCAATCTAACTAAGTAGCACTAGTTATCCTGCAAAATTATTTTATGAAGGACTGATTCTTTAGGAGTTTCATTAGTGATTAAAAAAGATATTGAAATTATATCCGCAGGTCATACCTGCCTTGATTTGATACCGGCTTTCACAATCGATGGCAAAGTGGATAAGATGACCGATGTTCTGGTGCCAGGGAAAATGATCAATATGGGACAATGTGTCGTTGTCGGCGGAGGTCCGGTCACCAATGCTGGCGTCTCGATCCGCCGGCTGGGCGTAAAAACCGAATTGATCGGCAAGATCGGGAATGATGATTTTGGCAAACAGATTCTTCGCTGGTACGAAGAACACGAAGGCCATTTTAAAGGGATTAAAATGGTCGATGGCGAATCAACTTCTTACACGATAGCGATTTGCATTCCGGGAATCGACCGTTTTTACCTGCATCATTGCGGCGCCAATGACACGTTCGGTTATGATGATATGAATTTCGACCTGGTGAAGCAATCAAAACTGATGCTGTTTGGCTATCCGCCCTGGATGAGGAACTTGATCTTTCAATTCCTGATACAAGTGGCTATGGCGACAAAATTAACTGGAAGGCTATTCTTGAAAACTGGGTGCCGTTGAGTGATATCATGGTGCCAAGTGCTGAAGAAGTTTTCTACTTTCTTTATAAAAAGGAATTTCTTGAGAAA
>JALOPY010000595.1 GCA_025453735.1 bacterium
CATCATAATATCGGAGCTGCAAAATCCGCAAATGGAAATTTTGAAGAGGCGCGACGCGAGCTGAATAATGGTTTGTCAATTGGAATAAAAATTTTCGGAGAGAAGCATCCCTTTATTTCAGAAATTTATTTTGAATTGGGTGAGAATTCCACCAATCAGGATCATTTTGAGCAGGCGCTTCACTATTACCAGCAGGCAATTATTGCGCTGGTCGCAGATTTTGAAAACCAGAATATCTACAGCAATCCACCATTGAAAAATATCAGTGAGGAAATTCGATTGCTGTCCATTTTTGCAAAAAAGGCAGCAACCTTGGAAGCGTTGTATTCACAACAGACGAACAACATCAAAGACCTGACATTCTCATTATTGACCTACGACCTGGCGATCCAGCTTGTTGATAAAATTTCGAGAGGCTACAAGGCTGAGACTTCCAGGCTATTCTTACGAGAACATGCGCATGACATTTATTGTCAGGCAATCGATGCCGCTTACGATCTTTATCAATTAACCAATAATGAAGAATTCAAGCACAAAGCCTTCCTGTTTGCCGAAAAAAGCAAAGCAAGAGTGCTCCAGCAAGCGCTGCTCGATAGCAAAGCCAAAAAGTTTGGCGGTATTCCAGATAGCCTTCTGGAACAAGAGTATCAGTTAAAAAACGAGTTGGCTTTGTATGATGAAAAAATGTTTAAGGAGCGTGAACAGGGAAGCGCTGGCGATAACATTAAAATCAGATTCTGGCAGGACAGGATTTTCAGTCTGAAGCGAAATTATGAATCGCAGATGGAGAAATTTGAAAACGAGTATCCTGAATATTATAAATTGAAGTACCAGGCGTCTGTCGTCTCGCCGTGGTTATTGCAGGAACAAGCTGCTGAGGACAATTCCACAATAATCGAATATTTTATATCTCACCACTCAATTTTAACTTTTGTCCTCACGAAAAATAGCTTCGACCTGATCGCTTCATCGAAAGATTCGCTGTTTGAAAATAGAATCAAAACGATGCTGTCAGCTTTGAAGAACTCAGATTATTTTGGCTATGCTTCCAAAGCCAGCTTGCTTTATCAATTATTGATCGCCCCCATCGAATCCCAAATCTCCACGCAAAAGCTGATTATCATTCCTGATGGATTGTTAGGCTACCTGCCGTTTGAATCGCTTTTAACGGAAGATGTAAGTGAAAATCAGCAAGATTATCGGACACTCCCCTACTTGATCCATAAATATCAAATCAGCTATCACTGCTCCGCTTCGTTATTATATGAAGCCCTAACGCAGCGCCAGGAACAACAAAGAAGAATAAATTTTGTTGGTTTTGCTCCGGTCATGTTCAAATAATTCCCGCAAATGAATTGTTTCATCAGCTCTTTTTTAAGGAATTAAATTTATCGCTTGATTATTGATTTTATTTTTAATAGATTTTTGTCGAAAATTTAATTTCACAAATCGAAGATGCACCATTCTTTTTGGAGCGTTAATCAAAGAGTAATTTTCTTACAATGAGAAACGGAGCAAGCGGGGTTTAAACTGAGTTTTGTGGGTGACTGATAATCCCTCCCAAAAAACTCGCTGTGAGGCTCTGTTTCCACCGTTGCTCATTGTAAGTTTTTGTCATTCTAATATGAAGACAAATCTTGAAATCCAATAAAATAAAGTTAAAAACTAAGGAGATCAAAATGGGATTAATCCGTCGCCAGTGGACCGCAAAAGATGCCGATGAATGGGGCAAAGAAGATTGGATCGCCATCGTCCTCTCTGTTACATCGTACATTACCCTGTCGATCGGCAGCGCGCTGTCGTTTCTGCTCTTGCCGGTCGGGTTTGTCGTATTGGGAATCGGGATTTTCATCACCCTGCTCATGTACTGGGTGATCGATCCAAAATTAAAGACGATTTCCGAGGAATATGAGAAAAAGCAGAAAGAGTATTTATTGCAGATTGAAGGAATTCAAAAATGGGAGACAACACATGAGTAAAGGATTTGCTGTCGTGATCGGGATGTCGATTGCGTATGCCGCATCCCTAATCGGTATGATTTTCGCGTACGTGTATTACAAGAAAAATAAAGCAGCATCCCAATCCAAAAAAGTGGAGGACAAAAAATGATCAGCTTCATTTTATTGCAGACATCCCGAATCGGCGCGCCGATTTTGGGCGTCATTATACCTGCCATTATTTTCTCGATTTCATTTTTCGTCACCTATTTGTTGATTCGTCATTTTATGAAAAAAAATTAATTGCTTTCCACCTGATTTTAAATTCGCTTTCTGTAATGGAGGAATTACATGCGATTGGATATATCATTTTTCTTTTTAGATTGGCTCTGGCTCATTCTGTTCATCATTCTCATGGTTGCCTGCGGAATCTTTTTTTATCGACTGGGAAAAAGATCACAGTCTGATTTCTTTCTCGCAGGCAGGGGATTGCCCTGGTGGCTGCCAGCATCTTCGGTTTATGCTACTCATACCGCGACCGACACGCCCATCTGGGTGGCTGGCGTGATTTATAAATATGGCTTTGCCGGACTCTGGTATGCGTTTTTTGCTGCCTGGTGCGCGATCAGCGCGTTTGTTTCCACCCGGATTTTTCGGCGCTCGTTGGCGTACAGTCAGGCGGAGTGGCAGAGCCTGCGATTCAGCGGGTTGGGTTCGGAAATGCTGCGCGGCTGGGTCGCGGGCTGGCAGGTGTTTATGAATATGTTCATCCTGGGATGGGTGGGCATTGCCATGGGCAAGCTCTGCAATCTCCTGTTCGGCTGGGACCTGTGGATCGGTCTGGTGGCGTTCACCACGATTGGCGCGATTTACGTTCTATCCTCTGGCTACTGGGGCGTGGTCATGGCAGATTTCCAGCAGGGCGTTATTGCACTTTTGGTGATTTTTATTGTGTCGATCTGGGGCGTC
>JALOPY010000596.1 GCA_025453735.1 bacterium
TAAAATAGCAAAGCCTGACTTTTCATGTCAGGCTTATTTCGTAGCGGGGGTAGGATTCGAACCTACGGCCTTTGGGTTATGAGCCCAACGAGCTACCAACTGCTCCACCCCGCGATCAATGCGTCAAATATAATGCTTTTTATCATCAATGTCAAGATTTTTTTTGAGTAATTTTAGCGACGAATCACGTTCAAAGGACAGCAATTTTTGCAGATTTCGACGGATGGGTTTCTGACTTCAGCAGCTTAGACATGTTCTTTTACTGCAAAATAGCAGTATGAATCTGCGCGGTCGGAGCCTGCAAATCGGAACCGATAAAAAACCGGATCGCATCTTCGATTTTGCTGAGTTCAACAGTTGTATTTTTGCAGGGACCTTCGGGTCGCTGGTTGGGGATTCCAATAATCGGGATATGATGAACGTCCCGAATTCCGCTTAACAGATCGCGCTCGCATGCAACGCCAATCACTGCCAGAGGTTTATGTTCAGCAATCAGCTTTCGCGCGAGCTCTCCTCCCGGAACTGTATATATTAAACATTGATATTTATTGGCAATGGAAATGATCTGCTTTTGAATCGGACGTCGCAGGCAGCGTGGCAAAAGAATTAATATTTTGCCACAGTTAATTTTCCATTTATTGGACAGAATTAGTGAGTTGCTCACTTTGATGAATGAATGCCCAATTCGATCATAAGAAACGCCAAATTTCTTGCCTAATGCCAGAATCAATGGCGTTAAAAAAGTGATAGAATACGATTTTTTTCCTAATCGAATAAGCAAATTTCGCCGGATGATAATCGATAAAACCGTTTGCAGGAACAGTAAAAATACAATAAAGATCAATCCATAAAGCGATATTTTGAATATTGCTGCGAAGAGACTGCTTATCTGCTGGACGCGCGGTTCGATAAAATACCAGATAAGCATGACTCCAGCAGCCAATAAAAAAATACTACCAACAGAAAGTCCTAAAAATAATCGTTTGCCTGTTTCAATATGCAGGTCGTATTGATCGAGGTTTCCATCCCACTCAGTCCATTCGTCGCCTAATTTTCGATCACTGTCCATAATGATCCTTCTTTCGACTTAGAATCGCTGTAAAAGTTAGATGGAAACTACTTCTTTAATTTCGGGCACTTCTTCCATAATCGCGCGCTCGATACTCATTTTCAGCGTCATTTGCGAAAATGGACAGCCACCGCAGGCGCCAGTCAATTGGACTTTTACGACGCCATCTTCCACGCTGATTAATTTTACATCGCCGCCATCTGCTTGCAATGAAGGGCGGACCTTGTCAAGCACTTTTTTTACTTTATCTAACATTTCCTTATCCTCGTCTTTCATCAGAAAAAAAATTATTTCTATTTTTATTGTTTGAAGGTGTTGAACTCAACCAACAATAATAAGTTTCTTTTGAGTTGATGTACAAACCTGATTAATTTCGCACCACGAAACTTTTTGTTGGGCATTTTTCGACTGCTTTTTCCAGATCATCAGCCGTCACATTGATAATTTCCGGGAGATTACCCTTCATTCGAATCGAGCCAGAAGGCGTCGTTTTGGGATTGGCGCACAGGGTACACCCGGTGCAGCCGACTTTGCACACTTCTTTCACCGCCTTCCCCTTGTCCTGAGATACGCAACCGATGAATATTTTTTGGGCAACCGGAATCAATTTCATAATTCCACGGGGACAGGCTGAAACGCATAAGCCACATGCAGTACACTTGTCTTCTATCACAATCGGAAGACCATTATCGCCCATCTTCATGGCATTGAATGGACATGCTTCCACACATGTTCCTAATCCGAGGCAGCCATAAACACAGGCTTTATCGCCGCCCATAAGAATCTGAGCAGCATGACAATTCGTAATCCCCGCATAATGGTACCGTTTCGGAGCATTTTCATTATCACCCCGGCACTGCACCACCGCCACCATTTTTTCGCCACCCGCAACTGGCGCGACTCCCATGATTTCCGCAACTTGATCTGCCACACTCTGTCCGCCGGGTGTGCAAAGATTCGTTTTCGCGCCGCTTTTCACAACAGCTTCAGCATACCCGCTGCAACCGGGGAAGCCACACGCACCACAATTCGCGTTGGGCAAATGCGCAATGATCTCTTCAATTTTTGGATCAACTTCGACAGCAAATTTTCTTGAGGCATAAGCTAAGCTAGCGCCAAAAAACAGTCCCAATCCCCCAATTCCGAGAATAGAAGAAATCAAAACAATATCCATAACACGTTCCATTCCTTTTGTTTGATAGTATAATTCTCTGGGTTAATAATTTTGATAAGTTGTGAATATACTTTTATTTGTTGAAAATGTCAAGCAAATTTTTTAAAAAGTTGTAAAACCTCAGCCTCGGGCATAAAAACCTGGTTTCTGGCAGAAACCAGGTTTATTTTCCACCTGTAAGTGAGCTTTTACAGAAAGTTGCATCTTGATTATGGCGGGTGGACAGAGTTACTGAGGTACTACAAAATATTAAGTGGCAAAATTTAATTGTTGCATAAACCAAAAAAAATGTCGATATTTCTGGCAAACAAAAATTCATTAACCAGGTCTGGAATGAATTCCAGGATAACAAGCTAAGTTTTCAATGAATATTGAGCGAACCAAACAGGATTAAATTTGCTTAAATGAATTTTATTTTATTGGGAATACTTGGTTATATTATGCTGCAGCTTTTGCTTGGTGCATTTGTTGCAAAACGGATCCGAACCGAGGATGACTTCCTGCTTGCCGGAAGAAACCTCGGCTACTCGCTTGCAATTTTTTCCATATTTGCCACCTGGTTCGGAGCAGAATCCTGTATTGGCACAGCCGGGGCAGTTTATGCTGATGGACTTGCGGGAGTGACGGCAGACCCATTCGGTTATACGATCTGCCTTCTGCT
>JALOPY010000597.1 GCA_025453735.1 bacterium
ACGATTTTCGCAGTTGAACTATTGCATGATTGGAAGCTTTATGTCTTTCTCTTTTTGATGTTTGGCATTGCCAATCATCTCTCTCCATCCGCAGCAGATTTTCAAAATTTTTGGCAGCCGCTGGCAATTTTATTGACTTCAATTGTCCTGCTCAATCTGATCATTTATCCCATTGTAAAAAATCCCGAAGTCATAATCACCACCGCATCGAAATACGTTTTTGTTTTTCTGCCAATTATTTATCTGGCAATTTTTATCAGCGCCATCGGGCTATTGATCACTTATATTCTCACTTTCGTTGTGTGGATTTTCAAACGATAGTAGATTAGCCAAAAAGCTCGTGAATAATCTGAATCGCTCGCCTCATTTCCTCCCTTGAAACATCAAGATGCGTAACCGCTCTCACCAGAGTGGCTCCAAATGGGATCATCAAAACGCCTCGTTGCTTCAATTTTTCCACGACTTGAGCACCCGAGTAGCCAGATTTCGAAATATCAAACACCACGATATTGGTCTCAACTTGCTCCGGATCAATCTGGAAACCTTTCAGCGTCGCAAGCTCATTGGCTAATAATTTGGCGTTTTCGTGATCCTGAGCCAGCTTGCTCACATTATGTTCCAGCGCGTAAAGCGCCGCCGCCGCGAGGATACCCACCTGCCGCATTCCGCCGCCTAACATCTTGCGAAACCGATGCGCCCGTTCAATGAATACTTTTGATCCCACTACAATCGAGCCAACCGGCGCGCCCAATCCTTTTGAAAAACAAAACATAACCGAATCAAAATACTTTGCATAGTCGCTGGGACTGATGCCTGATGCGACAGAGGCGTTAAAAAGCCTGGCACCATCCAGGTGGATTTTCAATCCGCGCTGATTTGCCAACTCATGAATCGCTTGAATCTTCTGGATGGGATAAACTTTTCCGCCGCCGCGATTATGCGTATTTTCCAGGCAGATCAATCGGGTCGGCGGCATGTGGACATTCACTTCTCGAATTTCCTTTGCGATTTGATCAGCATCTAAAATGCCGCTGTTGCCAACAATGGTATTCAACTGAACTCCACCAAAAACCGAGGCAGCCGCTACTTCATAACAGAACGTATGCGACTCACGCTCGACGATCACTTCATCGCCTAATTGCGTGTGCGACAGAATCGCGATCGTATTCGCCATAGTTCCGGATGGCACAAACAGCGCAGCTTCTTTGCCCAACATAAGAGCAACTTTCTCTTGCAGCTTATTCACAGTCGGATCATCACCAAAAACATCATCCCCGACTTCTGCTTCAGCCATCGCCTGCCGCATCGCCAACGATGGCTTGGTTACGGTATCGCTTCGTAAATCGATAACTTGCTTCATTGTCTTATCCTCCATATAAGTTTTTGAAAGGATAATAATAAAGATAATTTTTAAGAAAGTCAAGGATACATTTTTATAATCTGTAAAACCTCAGTCTCAACCTGGTTTCTGGCAGAAACCAGGTTTATTTTCCACCTGTAAGTGAGGTTTTAGTATAATCTTTCACCTGAAAAGAAAAATTGTGGGGATAGATCGCGAGTAATGATGATATTGTTTTCACATTATGAAATTAGTCTTCGGGATGGAATAAATATAGAAATTCTTGAGGAGTGCCTGGCTTCCGACTGATTCCATCGCTTGGAGCGATGGAATCAGTTACAATGTTTCTATTTTGTTCTACAGCGCTGTTACAATAAATCGAGTGAGTGATGTATCTTCAATCGCGCTCCGGCCAATTTTTTGTTGCTCAAGTATGTCCAGGCTATTAATTACATTTACTTGTGTGGCAGCTACTTCTTTCATCGCATGAAATTCTGGAGCGACTTTCGGAGCATGTTTTGTTGAAATTGAAAAATAATTCACTGCTAAAAAAATCAACAAGCTGACCGCCATGCCAATCACTCCCTGATAAACAGGAATTCGGTACTGCAACATTCCCAATAACCTTTGCCAAATTACTTGAACGAATGAAATCCTTTTTGGCTGCCAGCTTTTCATCTGTCGAATGATCCTTTTTCGAATCGCCGGATCAGGTTTTAAAAGGCGGCTATTTTCAATGTTGATGGATTGCTGAAAACTGGTTAATTGGAGGCGATAGCTCTGGCAGTGCATACAAATCTTGAGGTGATCGTTCAAATCTTGAGTTTCATTTTCAGTTAAATCCTCAAAAATTTGTCGCACCAATAACTCTTCCGCATGCTCACAATTCGCTATTTTAGATTGATTGAAATCTTTCATCGTTTAAGCCTCTATCTGATGTGGATTAAATTCATGAAGCTGTTTCATTAATTTTCGGGTTGCATGAAAAAGCCGTGATTTGACGGTTCCTTCGGAACAAGCCAGGATGTTGCTGATCTCCTTGATCGACAGGTTCTCCTGAAATCGCAATATGAAAGTGCTCTGGTAATCGGGATTCAATTTTTGCAGCTCTCGCGACAATTGATTTTCAAATATTTTTTGATCGATCTGCTGTTCAATAAATTTGCTCCCCTCGCCAATTGAAACGGAATCCAGGTCAGTATTATCGTCAATCACCTGCCTGACAGATAGCCTGCGGTATTCATTTTTGCACATATTGTGGGCGACAGTAAAAATCCAACTGGTAAACTTATGTTTTGCAACGAACTGATCTGGCTTTTCAATTATTTTCAGAAACAAATCTTGCAAAAAATCCTGGGCTTTCTCCTCATCGCCGCCCAACATGCGGAAGAAATAATGCAGCAACCGATGGCTGTATCGTTGATAAAGCTCATCAAACGCGTTGGCATCGCTCTGCTGAATGAACTCCATTAATTGTTCATCATTACATTTTTTATAATTTTTTTTAAAAATGGTGGAACCTCACTTTTATTGAATGCGAAACGTAAAACGTCGGAAGAGAAAC
>JALOPY010000049.1 GCA_025453735.1 bacterium
CCGTTTAGAGATGTGTTTGAGTTAGCATCAGGTGATGAAAATCGCCTGATGCTTTTTTTTATTTATGCTCAATCACTCTTGTCAAAATTAGCTTCTTACTGAATTTATTTTGGATGACAGAGGCTATATTTTGAATAACCAACCTTAATAGAACGCAGCCCCCCCTTCCTTTACCTTATTATCTTATTCTGCTGCACTGGCGACCTGAATTGTTCGATTTGATTTTCATATCAAATTAAAGTAATAAGGGTTAGAATGGTTTTCATTTTTCGCAGCTACTAAGGTCAAAGACAACAATAAGGTTTTGAATCACTCCTGTCCAAATTAGGATTTCTCTATTCGCATTGTGGCCAGCAAAAAGAAGTGACAAAAGAACCATGTTTTGAAAAATGGGGAGCAATTCCCAAAAGTTGATAAAAACCGTTGATACGGTTTAAAGCGTCTAGTTGCTACTCACAAACACCATGATAAATCATGGTGTTTGTCTTAATCCAATTTGAACGAACACCATAATTTATTATGGTGTTAATTTGAAAAGCCATGTCGCATTATCAACTTAATAGAACGTGCTTTATTTTGCTCGGCATGCAGCTACGTCAATAACGCTTCGTCGAATTCGAAACACGGCGAGCTCGCCTGAATTTTTTCGATTTGTTTTGCCAGGATTTCAGGATGATGATGTTTGCCGTTGCCTTCTTTTGCTTGCGTGTACCGGAAAATTTTTCCCTGGTAGTTGCGCAGCACAACTTCTTCATCAGAAATGTTGACGACATACTCGGGCAAGAGCGGAATTTTTCCGCCGCCACCAGGAGAGTCGATTACAAAATGCGGCACGGCTAAACCAGACGTCCATCCCCGAATGGCTTGAATGATCTCAAGACCTTTTTCCACGCGAGTGCGGAAATGTTCGGTTCCGAAAACATAATCGGCCTGATAGATGTAATAGGGACGGACTCGCGCCAGGAGCAGCTTTTGCATCAGCTTCTTCATCACCTCTGGATCGTCATTCACTCCCTTCAATAATACGGTCTGACAGCCAAGTGGAATACCAGCATCTACTAATTTTCCCAGTGCCTTCACGGCAGTTGGCGTCAGCTCGTCCGGGTGATTGAAGTGGACGTTCATATAAAGCGGGTGAAATTTTTTCAGTGTGTTGGCTAATTTGGTAGTAATCCTTTGCGGAAGGAAACAAGGGACACGTGTCCCAATGCGGATAATTTCGACAAGGAAACAAGGGACACGTGTCCCAATGCGGATAATTTCGACATGTGGGATCCGCCTCAGCTTGTGAAGGATATACTTCAGCCAATCATCGCTCAATAATAGCGGATCGCCACCCGACATAATGACATCCCTGATCTCAGGATGCTGTTCGATGTAATCGATCCCTTCATCAATAAATTTGGGATTGATTTGGGTGGGATCGCCTACCTTTCGCTTGCGAGTGCAAAAACGACAGAACGAGGCACAATCGTGCGAAACTAAAAATAAGCAGCGATCGGGATAGCGATGGACAATGCTTTTAACCGGAGAATCGCGATCTTCAGATAACGGATCGGAAAATAAGCCATTATCTTCTAATTCTCTTAAATCCGGGACGACCTGTTTATAAATCGGATCGTCTTTTTCTTTTATTAATGATAAATAATAGGGATTAATCTTTATATCAAAATTATCTTGTATTTTTTCTACATCGGCTAAAGGTATATCGAAATGCTCAGAGATTTCTTTAGCGCTGGTCAAACTTTTTTGCAGAATCTTCTGCCAGGTGTCCATGATTACAACATACCTCCTATGCTAATTTTATTTTTTTTTACGACCATCATGTGACCGTCACCTCTGAGGTGACGGTCACATGATATGCTTTTTTAGAAACGCTTAACAAAAATTAGCCGATCATCACCGATTCGGTAGAAGTCTTTGATTCGAGCTTCCACTTCATAGTGATTTCGGATATAAAAATCTTGCGTGGGTTTGTACTTCGGTTGCGACGATGTTTCGATAATGATCATACGACCGTTGTGGCGCATGATTTCTTGCTCCGTAAATGCCAGTAATTTTTTTCCAACCCCTTGCTGTTGCACTGCTGGGGATACTGCGATCCAGTACAAATCAAAAGTCCCCTCAGTGGCAGGCGTGGGGCCGTAACATACGTATCCAACGACCTCCTTCCGTTCGTCTTCTGCAATGTAGATGATATAGTCTTTTTGTTCTTTATGAGTTAAATAAATATCGATCAATTCCATTGCCACCGCTATTTCGGCTTCAGTGAACATTTGTGTTTGCGATATAATTTCATTCACTGGCTCTCTATCTTGAGGCAGCATTTTTCTAATTTGTATCATGTGATTTCCTTTTTAACGCTTCATCGATCAATAATTCAATAAATTCTTTGTATTTTATCCCGGCGGCTTTCAGCGCCTTGACGTATCCTGCATCAGGCGAGATATCGGGATTGGGATTGTATTCCAGCACAAAAATATTTTCATCCGCATCGACCCGGGTATCCACTCGTCCGTAATCCCTGCCGTTCAGAACATCATACACTTGCAAAGCCACAGCTTCGAGTCGCTGCTTGAGATCGCTGTCAATATGCGCCGGACAGATGGCCGGCGTCTTTTGATACAACGGATGATCGGGCAGCCACTTGGCTTCGTAACTCGTGATGTGAGGCGTTTTATCATCCAGTTCTGCAAAGCTGATTTCGGAGATGGCAATCACCTTCGGCGGATTATTCCCCAGCACGCTGATATTAAATTCCCTTCCCTGAATGAACTCTTCCACCAGGATCGGTTGTTGATATTTTTTCAATAGCTCAGCGACTCGATTTTTCAGGCTATCAAAATCATGAATAATGGCATCCCCATGCATAATCCCCAGGCTGGCGTCTTCCTTCGATGGCTTTGCGATCAAAGGATATGACAGCATCGTTTCCTGTGGGACTTCTGAATAAACTTGAAATCTCGGCGTCGGAATATTCCTTACTTCAAACAGTTGTTTTGATAGCACCTTATCCTGCGCTACTCCCAGGGTGAGCGGAGAATTTCCGGTGTAAGGAATTTCTAACAACTCCCATAAACCTGCAATATACATTTCGTGATGGGTTTTGCCCTGAAAGCCTTCGCATAAATTAAAAATCAGGTCGGGAACAACCTGATCAATTTTATTTAAAATCTGATCCAGATTTTTAACGGGAAAATAAATTGGGACATGGCCAGATTTCAAAATGACCTGATACACAATATCAGCCTCGTCCTTAACCGCTGCTTCGGAAATATAATCCAGTTCCCGATCCGATTTTCGTATCGGTTCATTGTAAGCGATCAAAATATGCAACTTCTTCGAGTCCAGGTTCATCTTCGTTTCTGAAAGGATCATTCCAAGTTTTAAATTCAAAAATCGTAAATCGTCAGTCGTAAATCTAAAATGTAAAATCTAAAATCAAATACCATATCTTGTTCGAGCGAATTCAATCACTTTATTTACCATCGCTTCATAATTGTAGCCTTTTGTCCGAGCCGCTTTTGGGAAACAAGAATTATCTTCCGGATTTGGAAGGATGCCTGGCAATGGATTTAATTCCAACACATGAGGAATTCCCTGCTCATCCATCCGGATATCGATGCGGCACCAATCCCTAATCGTCATCACTCGATAGGTGTCCCGAACCACATCTTCGATATTGCGCTGCTGCAAATAGGTCAATGGCGCGGGGCATTTGAAGATCTCTAGCGGCTTTTCTGGTGTATCCCAGATCCATTTGGCTTCATAAGAATAAATATGTCTGGCGCCCTCAGGAAGATCGTCATAATTAATCGCGACAATTGGCAGCACTTCAACATCTTTTCCGTTGCCCCAGATGGCGACAGTGAATTCATCGCCGTCCAAAAATTTTTCAATCATGACGGGTTCATTGTACTTCGCGATGCTTTCCTCGATCTTCTTTTTCGCTTGTTTCGGATCGTCCACCACCGAATCATCAAAGATTCCTTTGCTGCTCCCTTCGGCAATCGGCTTCACAATCGCGGGGAAAGAGAAGTCAGACAAATCGAATTTCTGATACGGATGGATCACCCTGAAAGTTGGCGTTGGAATCGAATAATAATTCAGGATTTCCTTGGTACGAGCTTTGTTCAGGCAAATCGCCAGAGTCAATGGATCCGATCCGGTATATGGCAATCCCAGTCGCTCACAAACCAGGGGAATATATGATTCCCGAAAATCGCCAAATAATCCTTCCGCTACATTAAAAACCAGATCGGGCCGAATTTGATCTAATTTTTCCGATGCGGTATCATCAGCTTCGATTCCTGTCACTTCATGTCCGCCGGAACGAATGGCAGCCATCACAGAATTGATGGTTTCGATGCTATCCCCCTCAGCAAAGAAGTCGGCGGGAATTTCCCTTGCATGATGAAAACGTTTCTTGAATTCCTCATGCAATCCTTGTTTGCTGCTATATGTCACAACAATCTTCATTTTCTTTTTTTCTGCTATAACAATCAAAATGATATAAAAAAAAATCTCTGTTTATTGAAAAGAGATTATTGACTGTCGTTTAATTTTAAAGCTCTGTATTCTGAAAAAGCCAAATTTTCAAAAATTAGGCGATTACTTTGCAACTATCATGCCAGCAGCTATAACTGGCACTTTTTTAATGACATAGAAAAGCGGCAGAAAAAAGGTATTCGCGGAATGAGAACTTGCAGTTCCGATTTATAGGATTTAAGTAAAAAAGATTCGATCGAAAAGTAGAACTGATAATTCCGATTACTTGAACTCTTCCTTCAAAATGCCATACTTGTTCATCAATTTATTTAATTGTCGTTCACCAATTCCAGCTTCTACGGCAGTTTGTTTTATTCTCCCATGATTTTTTAATAAAAGCTCGCCTAAATATTGCCGCTCGATTCGCTCCATCTCTTTTTGCCGGACTTCTTGCAGCGTAAATGAAGCGTCCAAAGCCAAATTTTTATTTTTCTTCTTGCCATTTTTAAAGAGCTCAGCAGGAAAACTTTTCGCTGTTAAAATTGATGACGATTCCAGAATATACGCCCGTTCGATCAAATTTTCCAATTCTCGAATATTGCCAGGCCAGGTGTAGCACTGAAACGCCTCTAAAACATCAGGGTGAATATCGTTGATATGCTTGGCGTTTACTTTATTGAGCCGCTTCAAAAAATTTTCAACCAGAATGGGGATGTCTTCAATGCGATCTTCCAGACGAGGCAATTCGATTGGAAATACGTTAAGCCGATAATAGAGGTCGCTGCGAAACGTACCTTCTGCAACCATTTGTATTAAATTGCTATTGGTCGCCGCAAGAATTCGGACATCCGCTTTGATCACATTTTCACCGCCAACTCGCTGAAACGTTCGGTCCTGCAAAATCTGCAAGAGACTGATTTGCATGGACGCGGAAATCGTGCCAATCTCATCTAGGAAAATCGTGCCGCCATGCGCAATTTCAAATTTGCCGAGCTTGCGCCGGATTGCTCCGGTGAACGCGCCTTTTTCGTGACCAAACAATTCGCTCTCTAGCAAGGACTCCAGAATGCCGCCGCAATGAATGCTGATAAACTGTTTCTCGCTCCGTTTGCTATGCTGATGCAGCAGCCGCGCAATAACGCCTTTGCCCGTGCCAGTTTCTCCGGTAATCAACACCGTGCTTTCTGTCTGGGCGACCGCGCGAACCTTGGCAAAAACTTCCTTCATTAATGGGCTGTTGGAGCGAAGCACAGACAATGAATCGCTGCGCCAGAATCGATCGCGAAGATAATTCAATTCCGAGTTCATTCGCGAATATTCCTGAAGGCTGTCCACAATATATTTAATTTCTTCAGGATTCAATGGATAGGTCAGGTAGTTGCTGGCGCCAGCTTTAACCGCGTTCACTGCTTCACGAATCATTTCTGGTGAGGACAGGACGATAATGTCAACGTCCGGAGTTACTCGCCAGAATGGCAGAAATTGGTTTTTGTAATCCACATCATGTTTTGAATTTTTCAGGATTTCAATATCGATAAAAAGAAATTCGTACCGTTTCTTGGAGAAGCATTCTTCACTGGCTGAGAGAGAATTTACTCGTTCAATTTTATATCCCGATTCAAAACAATGATGGATAACATCCGCTGCTGTTTGATCGATTGTGGTGACTAGTATATTTTTCATATCATGCGTGGTTAGTTTGTTTTGCGTAATCAACAATATGGTTGACAATTTTGTGAACAATTTCATCCGGCACGCCATCGCGATGGAATGATTTCAAGCGCATGTCGCAGATCTCATTCACATAATCAATGACGACAAATTTTCCATTCTGACTCAAAGCAATCTCGGTCGAAAAAAAATTGAGCTGAATAATTTTAGATATTTTTTCCACGATATTGAAAAGCTCATCGAGCTGATAGGCTTTTACGTGATCAGGGCTTAGCATTTCATAAACATGAGTGGCATCGTCCCACCAGGAGCAATAAATATTGCCACAGCAAAAAAAGACACGGAACCAGAATCGCTGCCCATCCTGTTCAATTGGCGTTACCTTTTCCTGCAAAAGATATTTATCATTATCATAGACCTTTCGTGCTGCCAAAACATCCTGGAGCGTTTCAGCGCCATCAACCACTCCAATGCCGCCGCCAGTTGTATTTGCCGGCTTAATGATAAATGGACGCCCCAGGTTAGCTAAATCGACCAGAGACAATAATATTTTTTCAGTCGTATTGAAAGGCGGAATGATGATCGTATAAGGCGTAATCAATCCATTGGCAATAAACTCCAGGTGCATGGTGGCTTTATCTGATGTCCACTTCAATCGCTCCAATGAATCTAAGATCGGAACAGCGTTTTGCAACATCAAATTGTGGAGCTCAAGAAATTCTGGCGATGAGTCCGATCCCCGGTCATAAAAAAAGCGAAACTTTAATTCTCCATGATGAACGCAATGAATCGTCTCATCGAGATTAAACGGTTCCACCACATAAGTCTTTAGCGCATATTTTTCACGGGCAACTTGCTCGATCA
Source organism: bacterium (assembly GCA_025453735.1). Classification (GTDB taxonomy): domain Bacteria; phylum Zhuqueibacterota; class Zhuqueibacteria; order Thermofontimicrobiales; family Thermofontimicrobiaceae; genus JALOPY01. The sequence goes on from JALOPY010000049.1 coordinate 7,024, forward strand.
GGCTTACAAAATCTTTGTCGTACTCCCAATCGGTTGCCACGCAAAAATCAAAAATCTGTGCCATTGTTTTTTTTTTCAAATGATATAATGAAATCAACTTTGACGGGAGCAATTCCCATAAGTTGATAAAAACCGTTGAAACGGTATAAAGCGTCTATTTGCTACTCACAACCACCATGATATATCTTGGTGTTTGTCTCAATCCAATTTGAACTAACACCATATTTTATTATGGTGTTAATTTGAACAGCAATATCACAATACCAACTTTTAGGATTTGCACCCACTTTGACTATTTAATTTTCAAATTATCTATTCAATCATTGCATTGCTGATCAAACGGCTACGGAAGAGATTGATACCCCAGTCCTGGCAGATCAGTCGGAAATAAAACTCCATCCATCAAGCTTACGGCGCCAGTGAATGGATCATTCAACAGCCCGATATATCCGTCAAGATCGGCGTAACAAACATTGGGTCGAGCTAATGCAAAGTGCAATCCTGCGGCAATACTCAAAGTCGATTCATCCATGCACCCAACCATCACTTCCAGCCCAGCAGCCCGAGCGACTGAATCGATCTGTGCTGCTTCAGTGATACCGCCGACCTTCATTAATTTTACATTCAGCATATTGACCGATTTATTTTGTCCCAGTTGCAAGGCATCTTGCAACGTAATCATGATTTCATCCGCCATCACTGGAAGCGAGCTATTAGTTGTCAGGTCATGCAGCGTATCCGGCAAGTGCCTGGCAGTCGGCTGCTCGATGAATTGCAATTTTGCTTGCTTTGTTTTTTCGATGAAATAACGCGCTTGATCAAGTGAATATCCCTGATTTGCATCAAATCGAATTTCAACTTCCGCTCCAACTGCTTCCCTGACTTTTATTACTCGCATAATATCGGATTCAACGTCATTACCCCCCTTAAGTTTCAAACAGTTAAAACCTTGCGCAATCCAATCTTTTGCTCGTTCGATTGTTTCTTTCGCTGGCAGAATGCCAATGGTGATGCTGGTTTGAATGCGATCGCGAAAGCCGCCAAACAATTTCCACAATGGAAGATTTGAATGTTTGCCAAGAATGTCAAAGAGCGCCATATCAACGGCTGCAAGGGCGGCGTATTGATGAGAAATTCTTTTCTTCAATTCTTCGAGCAACAGGACAAATCGCAATGGATCAGCGCCGGTCAAAATCGGTATCGCGACATCATTCAGCGCAGCTAGCACGCTGTGTTCAGTTTCACCAGTCACATGTTCATCAGGGGCCGCGCAGCCATAGCCGATGATTCCGCTATCCGTCTCGATGCGCAGGAAAATATTGATGACACGATCATAGGTCTCATACGCAATCGTGTATGGCTCCTGTAACTTTAAATCAACTTGCCAGGTTTCGACGTTAGTGATTTTCATGTTTTTTTAAATACGATTTCATGATAGTTACGATATCATCTGCGCCATCCAACAGCACATCAAATGCGGGGATCCCGATTTGATCTTGAATTTGCCGACAAACTTTTGGGACTTCTTCGATCCTGAGATGCTCATGATTAATTGTTATCGCAATAACAGGTTTTTCAGAGATCAATTCGATCACTTGAATTTGTTTCTCCAGCGGATGGATCGGATAGCCTGGAAAACCGTCGTAATCTGTTCGGGCTGGCGCATGTTGCAGGACAACGACATCAGGTTTTCCCGCCGCCAGAATTTCAAACCCGCCAGGAAAAGCAGGATTCATCAAACTCCCCTGACCTTCGATAACAATTACATCGGGATGCACATCATTCCACGCAGACCAGACCGCATGTTCAATCTCTCCGGATACAAAGTCATTGATAATCGAATCCAGAATGATGCTGTAGCGAGCGCCCTGCATCCAGGCAGTTTGTCCGGTGCCGATCATTTCAGCCGAGAGACCGGCGTTTTGAAATGCATCAATAATCAGCCAGGCTGTCGTTCGTTTCCCGACGGCGGAATCGGTTCCCAACACCGCGATTTTCAAGGCTTCCACCTGTTCTATTTTTCCGCTGAAGAAGTGCAGCTCACTCCGCGCTGGCGTTTTCCGAACATCTCTTAGTTGAACTTTATATTGACCTGCGAGGCGGGAAATTTCGGGATCATCCGAAAGAAAGTCATGCAATCCTGAATCGACATGCAAGCCAAGCTGAATCGCTTGCTTCACCGCATCCCTGGCATGAGGATCTAACCGCCCGCCGTCCGGAGCTAATCCGATAACAAAATGCGTCGCCAGGTTGCCATTGCGATTTGCGTCCTTCAAAGCAGTTTGCAGGTCTGTCAGGATCGGTATGCCATTTGGCTTATTATCCAGGAGTTCTCCGGAATTTCTGCCAGCATATCGGGAATCGATAACCGAAAGAATTTTGTAGCGATTCGTTCTTCGGATCAAGCCATGAGCAGTCTTGCCATTTGGCGTATCAAAAGCACCTTCACAATAGACAATCGCGTTACCGTCAGGAAATACGTTCATGACCTCCCGCCTTGAAATTTATTGGTGATGTTAGAATAAAGGCGCAGTTTGTGTTGAAACAGAATGGCATTGCGGCATCGCATTTTGGCGATGCGAAATGAGATGGCGGCTCTTCCGAGAGACCGCTGGGATCCGGGGGTGGCTCGGTTGATGAATTGCTGTTGTCTTTATTTTTCATGGAATGATAGTTTCAGAATCATTAAAGATTAAAAATATTGCTCAAAGCTAGCATGCCTATATTAATTATTTTATTCAAAAAAAACAAGGAGAATTTTTTAAAAGGCAAAATAATTTCTGCAAAAAATTCAAAAGAACATCGATCGTTTTCAATCGAAAAAAAATCAGGTGGTCATCACGCCTCATTTTTGGTAAACTGCATGTCTTTTGTCGTAAAAACTCAGTCTCGGATGTATAAACCTGGTTTCTGGCAGAAACCAGGTTTATTTTCTACCTGTAAGTGAGCTTTTACCTCTTGTCTGAAAAAACATTTGCTTTTTAATATCGATATTTCTATATTCATGCGCCCATATTAAATCATAATTCTTAATCAAAACATAACACATTCCAAAGGAGGGGACAATGATCAATCCTGAAATTCCCGAATGGAAACGAATTCACGATGAAGCAACCATCATCGATGTCCATGCCCACCCATCATTGAAAACGTCGCTATTTAACCGAATGCTGACCGGACGATTTGGCGTGTCGCGTTCATTCGATCCTTTTAGTGTGCGAACTGACTTTACCCGCTTGAAGGATGGTCGCGTCGATGTGCTGCTTTCCACTATTTATTCGCCTGAAAAAGGAATGATCGAAGACTGCAAAATTCTGAAACTGCTGCGGTTCATCATGCCATTCAAATGGAAAAAAGTATTTGGCAAACCATATTTCGATGTCACCAATCGCTTGATGGATGAGATGGAAAAGCAGGTCGAAAAATCGGTTAATCCTGAAACAGGAAAACCAATGGCGAAAATGGCATACTCTGTCGCCGAGCTGGATGCTATCCTGGGACAGGGAAATGAAAATCCTATCGCCATCATCCATAACATCGAAGGCGCACACAGCCTGGATGGGAAGCTGGAAAATCTCCAGCATTTTTTCGACCGAGGTGTGGTTTATCTCACGCTGGCGCATTTCTATCAAAACGAAGTCGTCCACCCGATCATTCCTTTTCCCGAGTATGTCCAAAAATGTGGTTGTTTTATGACGGATCGCGATGTGACGCTGGGATTGACTGATTTTGGCGAGCAGGTCGTGGAAAAAATGGTAGAGCTGGGAATGATCATCGATATCGCTCATTGCACGCCGCCTGCTCGAAAACGAATTTATGAAATTGTCAACAATCGCATCCCCATCATTGCATCTCACGTTGGCGCGTTTGAGATCAATCCCAGTCCCTACAATCTGAAAGATTGGGAGATCAAAAAAATCTCAGAAACCGGTGGTGCTTCGTGCGTCATCTTCATGAATTACTGGCTGATGCCGCACGAGACGAAACGAGGGTTAAATTTTATCACGCGAACTCTGGATCATTTCATAAAAGTCGGGGGAGTAGATCATGT
>JALOPY010000598.1 GCA_025453735.1 bacterium
AATTTGACAATTAAATTGTAATGGATCCCTTCGACATAAAACGAGATCACTCCCAGGCGCTCTTCGATGTGACCCGCCAGGATATGCAATTTGGGAATCAATTTAAATTCTTCAAACGCAATTTTCAAAAGCGCTGCTTCCTGGCGTTGAATTTTTTCGACATTCAATTCATTTTTTAATTTCAAACACAGCGCCGCCTTGATGGTTTGAAGAAATCCCGGGGTGCCGCCGTCCTCGCGGGCTTCGATATTATCCACGAATTTGTAGCCGCCCCAGGGATTGGTCCAATCCACAGTTCCCCCGCCAGGCTGATCCGGTGATTTGAGCTGGTACAGGTTTGAATTGAAAATGACCGCGCCGGAGGTCCCGGGTCCGCCCAAAAATTTATGAGGTGAAAAATAGATCGCGTCGAGTTTTTCCATCGGATCATCAGGATGCATATCGATTTTCACATAGGGGGCTGACGCGGCAAAATCGACAAAACAGTAGCCGCCATGTTCGTGCATTATTTTAGCCAGTTGAAAATATGGGGTCTGGATTCCTGTCACATTGGAACACGCGGTGAATGCGCCGATTTTCATCTTTCGATTTTTGAATTTCTTAATTCGCTCCACCAGGCTATTCACGTCCACCAGACCTTTTTCGTCAGGCGCTAACACTTCGACATCCGCAATAGTTTCCAGCCAGGTGGTCTGGTTGGAATGGTGCTCCATGTGGGTCACGAAAACGACAGGCTTTGATTCGTCGCTTAATTTAATGTGCGATCGAAGTTGCTCAGGCACACGCAATCCCAGAATGCGCTGCAGCTTGAGCACCGCAGATGTCATTCCAAATCCAGCCGAAATCAGCACATCTTCTGATCCGGCATTGACATGATCTTTTATAATATGTTGAGCATAATGATAACTCTGCGTCATCGATGTTCCGGTCACACTGGTTTCCGTATGCGTGTTTCCGACAAAAGGACCAAAGACATGGGAAATTTTCTGTTCGATAGGAGCATACAACCTGCCGCTGGCGATCCAGTCAGCGTAAACGATTTTCTGCTCGCCGTACGGCGATTCAAAAGACTGATCATATCCAATAATATTTTTTTTGAAATGCTCGAAATGTCGTTCTAATTTATTCATCTGTTTCCTCGTTACTCCATTAAGAAAATCTAAATATCTATTCAGTGTATGGAACTGCTGGCACGTGCTCTGGCTCTTCAATTAATGTAGTATCTTTTTTTGCCGAAAAATCTTTTTCCCGTTTTTCCAATTCCTCGACAATTTTTGAAAATATTTTTTCCCATTTCTTGCTATCTTTTGAATAATAAGCTACGCTTCGCTGTAAATCCTCGCGGTTGATATTCTGGTTTTTCAGGACGCTATCCATGAATGCGATTCTCGATTCATCATTGATGATGTCCGCATAAGCAACAACATCGCAATAGACTTGAACGAATTGATTTTCAGGCAAGATTCGTTTTGTTGCCTTGTTCTCACAGCTATAAGAAATGAGAAATAAAGCCAGGGTTAAAAGAACTATGGATCCGGTCAATTTAATAGAATGCATATTTCAAGCTTCCCATATTAGAATTCAAGGTAATTTTTTGTTTCGGCAAAATTCAAAGCGCCAAACACGCTAAAATATAAGGCAAATCATTTCTAAAAACAAGTGATTTTTATGATTGCAAGTAATGCATCGGTTACATGGTCAAAATAAACCAGTTTTCTAACAGAAACCAGGTTTATTATCCACCTGTAAGTGAGCTTTTTCTTTTTGTTAAAAAAACAATTTGCATCTCAAAACGTTTTTTAGTATATTTGTCGTCAATTTACAAAAATGGCTTCGCGAATCGAAAATGTTTTGAAGCAATAATTAATGAGCAATTTCCTTACAATGAGCAACGGAGTAAGCGGAGTTGAAACGGAGTTTAAAAATTCCCAGATAATCCCTGCTTGAAAATCTCCGTGATGCTCAGGTTTCTCCGTTGCTCATTGTAAGTTTTTGTCATCGCAATATTCAAACAAACTTTGAAATTCCGATACTATAAATGAGGAGTATGATATGGCAACTATGGTTATCCAGGGAAAAGAATTCGAGGTGGATGGCGATGGCTTCTTGCAGCAGCCAGAAATTTGGAGCGAAGACATCGCACGGCTGTTTGCGCTGGAAGACGGCACTGGCGATTTGACTGAAAAACATTGGTCGGTCATTCGTTTTATCCGATCGTATTGGGAAGCAAATGACATGGCGCCCATGGTGCGAAAAGTGTGTCAGGAGAGCGGGCTGAAATTACGAGAAATCTATGAGCTGTTTCCCCTGGGACCAGCCAAAGGAGCGTGCAAAATTGCAGGGCTGCCAAAGCCCGATGGCTGTGTGTAACAGGGGATGACTTCATGACAATCTATCATTGGATTTTAGTTATCGCCTTTGCAATTTGCATTTTTTCATGCTTATTTCAGATTGTTCAAATTATTTCTTCGAATAAAGCCAAAAATTATGCGGCGCCACGGGGCAAAATCGGCTCTGCAATCGTTTATTCGTTCACCGGAGCAATGTCTCCGTTTAAAAAAGAATCAGCCTATCTGCATCTGCCAACTTATGCGGCGGGCATCATTTTTCATCTTGGCACGTTTCTGAGTTTTTTCTGGATCGTGCTTCATTTTTTCAGCATAAACACAACTTCAATCATTAATTTTTCATCGGCTATCCTTTTAACAATCTCAACATTGTGTGGAATTTTTATTTTCATTAAAAGAATTGTTACCCTTAAAATGCGATTTTTATCCCATCCAGATGACTATTTCAGCAACCTGCTTGTTACCGGATTTCAGTTTTTATCAGCAATGGCACTGATCAAGAGTTCATTGCATCCATTTCTTTTCATCTGGGCGGCAATCCTGTTTCTTTAT
>JALOPY010000599.1 GCA_025453735.1 bacterium
CATAAAAACGGGTAATTCTTTCACAATGAGAAACGGATTCAGCCGAGTCTAAGCAGAGTTTTATAAAAGCAGAGTATTCTTTCCCAAAAAAATCTCCATGAGTCTCTGTTTGCTCCGTTGATTCTTGTCAGTTTTTTTTTATAGTATTTTTGACAGAAACTTTGAAATTCCGATATAGTAATTTAATTGAAAGTAGTACCAATAAAAATTTTTGAGGAGTGAAATAAGACAGTGGCAAATTTATTACCTTTAAGTAAAGTGCGGAATATCGGTATCATGGCTCATATCGATGCTGGAAAGACCACGACGACCGAACGCATTTTGTACTATTCCGGCAAAATTCACCGCGTGGGTGAAGTGCATGATGGCGCAGCAACGATGGATTGGATGGACCAGGAGAAAGAACGTGGAATTACAATTACAGCGGCTGCAACGACGACGCATTGGAATGGACATGAAATTAATATTATCGATACACCCGGGCATGTGGATTTTACAGCCGAAGTCGAGCGAAGCCTGAGAGTGCTTGACGGAGCCATCGCGCTTTTCTGTGCGGTCGGTGGCGTGCAACCCCAATCTGAAACGGTTTGGCGACAATCAGAAAAATACAATATACCGAAAATCGCGTTTATCAATAAAATGGATCGAATTGGAGCTGATTTTTTTACGGTTCTGGGCGAGATCGAAGAAACGTTGGGAGCGAATGCTGTCCCCATCGTGATTCCAATCGGCGCTGAGGATCAGTTTTTTGGTATCATCGATCTGATTCAAATGAAGGCGGTTTACTATGATGACACCAATCTCAATTTGACATATCAGGAAATAGATATTCCGGAAGAAATGCTGGAAATGGCAGTGAAATATCGAAAACATCTCATCGAAAGAATTTCTGAGCAGGACGAGGAATTGTTTGAGATTTATATCGCTGGCAATGAACCAACTGAAAAACAAATTCGCAATGCGCTCCGCAAGGCGACGATTAATCTTGCAGTTGTTCCGGTAATGTGTGGCTCTGCATATAAAAATAAAGGCATTCGCCGATTGCTCGATGCAATTGTAAATTATTTACCTTCACCAGAAGATCGTCCACCTGTGATTGGGATTACCCGACAAGACGATAAATTGTCGGAGCGACTGCCTTCCGACGATGAACCGTTTTCTGCGTTGCTTTTCAAAATTATGACCGATAAACATCGTGGAAAATTGGCTTATATTCGGGTCTATTCCGGATGCATCAAGGCAGGTTCTTATGTTTATAATGCAACCCAGAAAAAACGACAACGTGTGGGTCGAATTTTCCAGGTGCACGCCAATAAAATCGAAGATCGCGATGCGATCTATTGCGGCGAAATCGGGGCGATCGTGGGATTGTCAGAATCTGCAACGGGAGATACCATTTGTCATGAGGACTTCCCCATATTGCTCGAAGCCATCGAATTCCCGACCCCGGTTGTTTCGGTCTCTGTGAAACCGAATAGCCGACAGGATCGGGATCGATTGGCGATCAGTCTGCAAAAATTGACAGAAGAAGATCCGACATTTATCGTGCGAACCGATCAGGAAACAAGCGAAACCGTAATTTCGGGCATGGGTGAGCTTCACCTTGAAATTTTGTTAGATCGACTGAAACGAGAATTTAAAGTCGAGACAGAAGTCGGTGTGCCACAGGTAGCATACCGGGAAACTATCTACCGCAATGTTACTGAGGTGACAAAATATGTCAAACAATCTGGTGGTCACGGTCAATACGCACATGTCGTAATGGAAATTGAGCCATTGCCTCCTGGCAAAGGTTTCGAATTTAATAATAAAATTGTTGGTGGCGTCGTTCCCCGGGAATATATTCCAGCCATTGAAAAAGGAGTTATCGATGCGATGGAAAAAGGTCCGTATGCTGGTTTTCCGGTGGTGAATGTTCGATGCACATTAATCGATGGGTCCTTTCATGAAGTTGATTCTTCTGAAATGGCGTTTCGAATTGCGGGCTCGATGTGCTTCAAAGCCGCATTTCAGAAAGCCGGACCAAAGCTGCTGGAGCCGATGATGTCGGTTGAAATTACTTCTCCAGAAGAATACCTGGGTGTGTTGACTGGCAGCATCGCGACGAAACGAGGAAAGATAATCAGCATGGATATGAAAAACGGAACGCGTATTCTCAAGGCGCAGGTGCCTCTGGCAGAGATGTTCGGCTACACCAATGAATTGAGAAATATCACTTCCGGTCGCGCCAGCGCATCGATGCATTTTGATCATTATGAGGTCGTGCCGTTTTCGATTGCTGAGGAAATTGTAGAGAAGCGAAGAAACGGAAAGGCGAAGAAATAAATTTTTTATAGATTCTCACAACAAGTCACAAAGCGATAACAGCGCAATGAATTGGGTATCGCTCATTTAGAAATTTTATTAAAATGATTCAGGTGATTCTAAGTGAAATTTGGATGGCGTTTTTGCTTTGTGACTTCGTCGTGGGATAATTCTTCAGGTCAAAAATATACTGCAAACGGTCATAAATTGAACATTTTTTTCTTCGACTTCGCTCCACTCCATTTCGCTCACGATGACATAAAAGTTTTACTTATGCTCGTGCAAATTATAATTAAAAACGCTAAAAGAATTCACACCCTGCGCGCGCCATTGCCAGCCATTATAATTTTCAGCTTCAAATCCCTTTTGCAGTTTCAGAGTATTTCACAAAATCAATGAAGCAAAATCATCTTTCTGATTTCTGAATGATTTCCCAATTTAAGCTCATAAAAATAAATCCCACTGGCTAAATTTTTTGCATCAAAGCTGATTGTGTAACTGCCCGGATTTTGAAATTCATCAACGAGGCTGCTGATATTTTTTCCTAAAAAATTGTAGATGTTCAGCCGAACTTTTCCTGGTTTAGGAAT
>JALOPY010000050.1 GCA_025453735.1 bacterium
TCAAATTCGATCACCGCAAGCTTGTGAAAGACACTAAATTTTGCCCGACTTGTTTTTAAAATGGGAATCAATTGGTCACATGCTTTGGCTGTTTTTTCAAAATCTTTGGCAGCTTCGAGATTTAAAATTTTGTCCCACGCCTCTGAGGCGCGAATATTCCCGCCATCCCAGTTGATCCATTTCAGATAATTCTTAACATCGGCTTTCTCCTGTTCGGTTCTGGCAAATTTATCGGCAACCTGAAACGCTTTCAAAGAGCTGACAGCCTCGTGCATTCGGGCATAAACATCGCCCTGCGCGTACATGTAGTAGAAAAGCAGCGAAGTGTCGGGCGGAGCTTCAAAGCTGGTTTTGAGTAGAATGGTTTGACCTTTTTGCAGATTCTGCAGCGCTTTCTCAAAATCTTTCAGCGCCAGGTAGTTTTCCGCGAGCAAACGAAACAGCTCATGTTCGCCCTTTTCGATTCGGGTTAATCGCTCTAAAATTTCGATGGCGCGTTCATAATTTTTGTCCAGCCCAAACATGTGTTGCAGATTATAATAGGTTATTGCCAGCAACGCTCGTGCATTCTTATCAAACGGATTTATTTTTACGGCATTTTCCAGGTGGACTTTTGCCTGCTGGCAAAAATCCAGCGCCTGTTTTGCCTTTGCATCGTTGGTACCATTGCCAGACATCGCTTTATAGCGGCCTAAGTATTCGGCTCCAAGATTGTACTCACGATCGAACTGTTCTTTCTGCTCGTTTGTCAGCGATTTGTTTTGCTTAATATCCTGCTCCAGAAAAGTCCAGAACTCGTCGACTTTTTCAAGCTGCTTCTTTCCTATCTGCGCCAGCTCATCGGCTTTCTTCTCGCGAGGGGTGGAGACAAAATTTTTATTGGCAATGTCATTGGATCGAACGACTGTCGTGCTGTCCAGTCCGGGCGGGATGGCTAATTTTTGAACATGCTTTCTGCCTGAAGATGCACAACCCATAATCCAGATAAGCAAAAGATAGGACAAAATTGTAGTTACTAATTTGATTCTTGTTTTCATAATAATACACACACCTCTACCAATATTACCCCCAACCTCAAAAATGAAAAATACCAGGAGTATTGGATGATTGGAGTAGTCTATGAAAATTGCATTACTCCACAACACCACTACTCCACCACTCCATTACTCCATTACTCCTGATTCCATCGCTTAGAGCGATGGAATCAGTCTGAAACGAAGCAGGTAAAGAAATTTACCCCCGGCTCTCCGGCTGCTGCAGCCACCAGGACCAGAAAATCTGGTAAAATACCGGAGCGTTTTGGCCAGGAGCGGTGCGGGAGCTAATGAGCGATTGGATTTTCCCGGCATCCCGGACAACATCGCCAAGCGTCAAATAATTGCTGGTCTCACGAATGCCATTGTCCTTGAGCAGGGTGAAATCGTTGCCTTCCACGAGGCAAATTCGCAGGAGCAGCTCTGTTTCATTGCATGAGAGAAACAGGGTGAAATTTTTTCCTTGCATGGTGAATGATACTGCAGAGGAAAGATCATCTCCCAGGTGTCCCATATCATAAGCGACTAATTTGGGGATTGCCCCGGGATGCGCTTTCATCCATCGGATCAACGCATGAATGTCCAAAGAAGCGCCTCCGCCGCCTGACCCTGACGGCAATGTGATTGATGCGCCGCCAGTTCCAATTCCGGCGCCACGGGTTGAGCGACTGGTTCCCCTGCCGGTCAGCGCCAGTCCATTTCCACCTGATCCAGTTCCAGTCCCAGTGTTACTGGAACCACCGACTCCGACCGTGGGTCCATTCGCTCCTCCCATGGCAGACCGGCGTCCTGCGGAAAACGAGGCGCTGCGATTTTCCAATACTCCGGATAAATCGTAGTCATCCACCGTCCGTCCCTGTCGATTGACATCTGTGGTAATTCCGGCAGTTGTGGGATTGTTCAGGTTGGAGCTGCCTCGTTTTGCGGCATTGGATTCCCGCGAGACCAAACTTTTCATGTCAAATCCCTGCACCAGATCAGCGATGTTCAAGGATGCCTTTGCCTGCTTTTGTTCGTCAGTTTGACGGGAATTGTTGGTTTTGACAGATAGCTCTTTTTTAACATCCAGTTTTAGATTCTGTGGCAGCTCTCTGAGAACTTGCGGCGGGAATCGGAGCTTGATCAATTCCCGAACTTCCATCTTATCTTTTGTCTGATTCTCGTCATTGATGATTCCGGCAAAGGTCAGGATTTGAGTTAACACAAAAATAAAAAACATGATGCCAAAGGTGATCCATGCCGATAGGGAGACCAGGTTGTCCTGTTTTTTGATATAATTAATTATAGCTTTCATAGTTCAGATTTTTCTCAATATTGTTCCGTTGACAAATATCCAGCACATCCACGAGATTTTGCATGATGCTCGATCGATGCGGCTGAATGGTTACTACTAATTTGACTTTTCTGCTGATGTATCGGCTATTTTGATTGACGAGCATACTTTCCAGTTCATTGAGCGTTTTGCAATTCCACGATTGCCCCCGGTCTTCTAATTTAAACAAATTTTGATAAATGTGGAGCGAAGCTTCATGGGGAATAAATCGCTGCGGACTGCTTTCGCCAGTCGATGGCAATTCGACATATTCTGTTTTCAAGCGACTGATCGCAATGAAGCCGAGCAGAATGAGCAGCGCAACATCGATCAATCGAATCATGAGACGGTTGTTCATTGTAGCCTCCTATTCTGCATTCAATTTAACAACATCGAGACCCTTCTCCAGTCCCATGTCGCGGCAAAGTTTTGCTACCGCCATACCATACTCAACCGGAGAATCCCAGTTGGCGCGAATACGAACTCCTAATTGCGCCCCCGATCGTTCTGACTGCCTCGCTTTTTGGGTGATATATTGCCGCAGTTGCGACAGGTTATAAAAAATCATATTTCCGGCTTCCACCGGATAAGTTCCTTCTTTGGTCACTCCAACAATGACAGTGTGCTCTTCTTCCGGTGCGGTTTCCATCGCTTCAGTGCTTTTGGGTGGTTCAATCGATGCGCTGGACCCAATCTGTGATACTGCGATGAAACCAAATAACAGGATGAACACAACATCGATCAAGCGAAGCATTAAGTTATTTTTATTCAATTTTCAATCGTCCTTGTATGCTTAAAATATTGCCCTCCCAAAAGCAGCCCTGCTTTCAGGAGGGTTGATCATGAGTAAAATTCAAGTAGCGTCCAATTTGACTGTCACCCGCCAACTGGCTAGATGCATCAAACCAAAGAATAATTTTAAACAAAGAGAACCAGAGCGAACAGAGCCGCACAGAGAATATTTATTTATAAAACATAGCTTTCTTTCATTGATAGCTAACGCATATAGAGCATGTAATTCGATTTTCAATTATTCTCTATTTTTGAATTCTTGAAATTTATTACTCCGTGAAACTCAGTGTCCTCATCGTCTCCTTGTAAAAGAATAATGCTAAGTTTAACGCAGATAGCCAACTGTCGAGTGACACTACTGGTTAACCATAACTATTTCAAATAGACAATCCGTTTGCTGGCTTGATAATTATTTACCGACATCTGGTACAGGTAAATCCCGCTGCCAACATGCTGACCAAAATCATTTTTTCCATTCCATGCAATCGTGTGACTGCCAGCTTCTTTGCGATCGGAAACGAGGGTTCGAATTTTCTGTCCCATCAAATTAAATATTTCGAGACAGACGTTTCCTGAAGCAGCTAAGGAAAATTGAATCGTGGCGCTGCCATTAAATGGGTTGGGATAGGCTTCGCCAAGCTGAAAATCACCAGGCGTACCGGAAATCGTTTTTCCGTCACTGACATCTGTAGCTCCCATTGCCGTTGCACTGATCGGGCCGAACATGGTGACTTCCCCGGAGAGTCCGACATCTGCCAATTTGTAATAATAGGTTTCTCCTGGCTCGACATCAGGATCAAAGAACGAGTAATTATTCAGACCATCGGGATTATTGGAGACCGGGATAATATTTTCTGTCAACCGGGTAAAATCTCCGTTTTCAAAAATACTGCGAAACACATCGAATCCCATATTTTCCGTGCCAGCAAACGCTGACCAGTTCACCCAGATGCCGCTGGAATCGGTTTGAAAGTCGAAGGAACCCAATTTCACTGGCGGTTTCGTGGGTCTGCCATTGAGATAGACACCGAAATCAACATTCAATAAAGCAGTCCCGTTTTCAATTTTGAACGGACCAGCCGGATCGGTATTGCCGGTGAGGACAATAGAAGTATCGCTCAGGTATGGATGATCAATGTCGACAAAATAGGAGCCGGGTTTCAAATATTGAAACTGGTAAAATCCCAGCCGATTGGTTCGGACACTATCGACAAAGGTATCAGCTTGTACATCGAGCGCGCCATTGCCATCATCCTGGTACAGCGAAACGAGGACCGCAGGAATTCCCGCTTCCATTGGTTCTCTGGTGCCATTGCCATCCTTATCGTGAAAAATCCGATCGCCAATACTGCCGCTGCCGGTTTCGACGTTGGGAAGTTTGAAAGCAATCATGTTCCAGACTCCACTATATGGCTGTTTGTCCTTGCGGTCGGTTTGCGATTCCAATTGGAACGAAAGCTGACCCTGTTCGGATCGAACTGGCACAGGGAATTCAACCATTGCCCACTTGGCACGATTGCCATACGTTTTCGTCAGAGGATCGGTATCCACGTTTGGATCACTATTAGAAGAATTGTTATAATCGACTGCGCCGGCTTGATCGACAATATCACCTCCGGGAGAATTTGGCTGTCCCGCCTGGTACCAGATTGCGGAGGCAGCATTAGTCAGGTCTATTCCTGAGAATAATTTCACATTGCCAGTTCGTTCATACTTATTGCCTGAAAACTGAAACGTAACAGTTTTTGTGGTCGGGAAGCCATTCTTGGCGCTGAAATGATCCAGCCCATCGGCAATCCAGATTTCTGATTCTGGCAAATTCGGCAAGCTATAAATAGCGACCAATCCACCTCCATATAACGAACCACTGGTCGGGCGTGCTGGCAATTCTTTGCTTTGAACATGGTAACGATTTTCTCCCATTGTTACCAGTCCTGTCGCATCGGCGCGATAGGTAAAACATTGATTGGGTCCTTCAAGCGAATAACCAATGCACTTTGCCGCGCGGGTCTGGGTATCCTGCCCGTTGCTCACCGTAACCATGATGTCACCCAGTTGATTTGGCGTCAGGCTGGAATAACCGCTCAGGTAAACATAAGCGGCGATTATTTGAGCATTTTCAGGAATCTTCATCAGGGCAGTCGCTTCGCCGCGCAATCCAAATGCGCCCAGGGTTACATAGCCAACATCATAGGTTCCTTTGAAAACCGGCAGCGTTGCTGCAAGCTGTTCATTTCCGTCAGCATAAACTGCAACGGAAAATGTCATGATTAATAACAACATTAAAAAAAATCCCCCAACCATACTGGTTGCTAATTTCCCCCACCGTGAGTTTGTCTGTTGAAACATCTCCGTACTCCTTGATTGTTGAATAATGGATTAGTTACATTGTTATTGATTCAAAAACTACCTATTAAAAAATATCTCTTTGGCCAACCCTCACCTCCTTCATACATGCTAACGTTTATCGAATAAGTTGAATAAGCCCCCGGTGAATTATTTTCTTCCCACTGGTAACCAGGTAAAGATAGCTGCCAGGCAGCATCAGTTGTCCCGACTCATCTTTTCCGTTCCAGATGCGATCGCCATTGCGCAATTGTCGCACCTGTCGTCCGGCTCGATCCAGGATGGTGATCACCCAATCGTGAGGAGAATTACTTCCTCTTCGAAACTCAGTCCAATCATTGAATCCATCTTCGTTCGGGGTAAACGGATTGGGAATCACCTCGAAAGTCGAGTCCGGAGGAATGACCGGATCTTCTGGCGGATCGACCGGAGGATCGACCGGGGGATCGACTGGCGGCGCTTCATACGGTGCTCGATAGTTTGCGGTATCTTTGCTGGTGGCTGTGTTCACCACGACATCGATTTGCACATGACGAAGCGTCCCATCTTTTGCGGGATTGTGCGTCGAATAAGTAATTCGATAGCGATGATGCAAAAGCTGGGAGATCGCCCGGTAAATTTCTTCCAATTGGTTTGATGTCGGGCTGTAAAAATATAGCCCCCCGGTTTTACTTGCCAGGTCTTTCAGAATATTTTCTTCGGGACTTCCCTGAGCCAATCCCAATCCAATGGTAAAAACGCGCACCTCATACGATTGCACCGTTGCCAGCGCATCGGCATACGAAGCCTGGCTGTCCATATCGGCGCCATCGGTCAATAAGATGATGGCGCGATTTTTCATGCCATTTTTCATCAGGTAAACCGAATGGATCAGGGCGTCAAAAATGGCTGTGCCGCCATTTGACTGAATTCGGGCAATCGCTGCTTTCAAAGAATCGACATTGCTTGTAAAAAGATGGTCAGTCGTTGGCTGGTGCGCAAAACTGACCACTGCTGACTGATCGTCCTGCTGCATCAGTCCAACAAAGGAACTGGCAGCGTTCTTTGCATCAGTGATGGGCTGCCCCCGCATGCTGCCGCTGCGATCGATTGTCAGGACGACATTGATCCCAACCACGCCGCTGGTAAGCTCTTCGACAAGAATCGGCAATTCTCTGACATTGTCTTCATGCACGAGGAAATTATTTTCATCGAGCTTTCCAACGATAAATCCGGCATCGTTTGTAACCGTGACCAGCGAAACAATTTTTGGAAAACCTGCTGCGTCAATATCATTATAGATGAGCGTCAGGGTGTCCAGAGTCATTCGACTGGTTGAATTGTGATTAAAAACGTCGGAACCGATTAAATTCGAATTTCCGGACAACGTCGAAAATGATACCAGAAATATAATCGAAAAAATAATCTGCCAGAAATTTACCTGTTGTTCTGCCTTGCTAGTGTACAATTTTTGAATCTTCATGACGATCACTCCATCGCCTTTCTCACTACAAAATTGGTTAAGTATTCAACGAAATCTTCTTTGCGAATCACTATAATTTAAACATCAGCAAATGCAATTTCATGGGACATTTTTCGGTATGCTTGTTTTTCTGATCGTAACTCCCGATCTGCGACATGTATTTTTTGAAGCTCTTCCTTCTCTTGATGATTGTTATCAACATTTCGTTTTTCCAATAGCAGCAAGACCTGCCGAAGCTCTTCGGCTTTATTGTTAAGTGAATTTAGCTGCCGATTGAATAGCGTGTATAAATATGTTCCGCAGCCATTTAATACCAGGCTGATGATCAGCCCGGTCAGTGTGGTGATCAGTGCGACACTCATCCCGCGAAGAATTGTCGCTCCGTCCATTTTCGCGGTATAAAATGTTTCAAAAATACCCCATACGGTTCCTAATAAGCCCAGCGCGCCGGCTGATTCAGAGAGAAAGCCGTTTACTCGGTTGAAGCGTTCAAATATCTCGCGCTCCGAAGCTAAAAATTGATTGACTTCCTCAGTGACAGGCTGCGCCTGATTGGTTTTATCAAATGTAGAGATGATTTGATAAAAAAGGCGTGCCGCGCGATTGGGGCGACTGCTACGAACTATTTGCACAAATCCCCTTATTCCATTTGGTCGGATTTTTCCCTGCAGAAGCGGCAGCGATCGGGATTTATCTCGATGCTCAGTCAAACCGCGATGAACATTGATCATGATGCCGCTCATCGTGAGAAGGATAAATGGCCAGAGCAACCAGTCGTTCATTTCAATAATATTCCAGATTGTCAGCTTTTTCACTGGCTCGGCATTGGTGCTAGTGAGGCTGGGAGTTGCGCTCTGATTTCCCATATTTGATTTTTTTGCTTGAGCCTGTATCGAGGACATCGTAAATAAAGTCATCATCAATCCAACGATAAAAACAAGATAATACCATTTTTTTGATGATTGATTGGTATTGATATTTGTATTCACTTTGATTCTCCTGATTTTATTGAGATATTCATGCTGTTTAATTGTATCGAAATTTCAAAGTTTGTGTTAAAATTGCTCTGGCAAAAACCTACAAGGAGCAATGGAGCAACCAGAGCATCACGGAGATTTTTTGAGAGGCATTATCTGTCGGTTATAAAACTCCGTTGCAAGTCTGCTCGCTCTGTTTCAAGTTGTATGGGAATTACTCATTAATCAATGCTTTCCGCCTAAAAAAAATGGCGCATCTTTGATTCGCGAAGCTAAGTTTTTACAAGATCAAATTTATTTGGGAGCGATTTTCGTCGCATGCAAAGGATGCTCCTGGCTGAATCGCAACGAAATGATTCGATTCAGCCGAACAACTTTGATCGGTTCTGAATTTGCAGTTTTTTTCAAACCGCTCATTCCCAGGATATTCAATGAACAGACATATTTGCCCGGCGACACCAGCTCGCCCCAGTTGTTCTTCCAATCCCAATCCAGAACGTCCGGCAATTTATCCGTTCCTTTGAAAGTTTTCACAACTTCATTGTGGCTGTTTATGATGCTCATTTCCCATTCCTTGACCTGGCGTGTTTTCCCTGGCACGACAAAAGTGATTCCCAATTTCTCGGTCGAACAAGCCGGGTTGTTTCGAGTGACTTGCTGAAATCCTGGCTCAAAACCTTCCAATTTGGTTTTCCCTGATGTCATTCGTTTTGCCAGCCCGATCTCATCGGGGTTACTAATTCCCTTTTGCGATAAGTATTGTTTCATGCCGCGTGCGTCAGCCAGGGTACTTTCATTCGCGTGAAGGATCAACTGCAGAGCAGGGTTTTGCTTGATTCTCCATTGAATCTCTTTCGCAAATCGATCATAGCGTTTTAACCGGATCGGCGCGGTTTCATAAGGACTCAAATGCCCGGTCGGAATGATCAGCAAATCCCGATATTTTCCGGTTGCTTCCAGGTACTCTGGTACCAACTCGGGAATTCCGATAATTTCATTGGGAGCGATCTCTTTATCCATGTAGCGCACAATCGTTTCTTCATATATTTTCAGCGTATCGGCGGACATCAAGATTTTTGGCTGCTCGATTTCGGGACCCCGGTCAAAAATATGGCTGAAAATCAACTCATGCGATCCCATTGAAACCGTGCTCATATCCTGCTGTGGCAGGTCAAATCCATACTGCAGGCTATTATCCCGCGATAGATTGAATTGCGCCTCAATTTTTAGCGGCATGGTATTTTCATAAGATAATCGGATCAAGCCGAATTGCTGGTACTTCGCAGCGATCGCCACGCCGAATCGAACCCAATTGCCGTCATTCTGAATCAGCACGGAGGGAATAAATTTTCCAAGATCATAAGAAACTGCAGCAGATAGCTCCAGCGGCAAATTTGCATTGGTCTTCCGCCCGATGTCCGGCTGGTTCAGGTGATCTAAAGCAAGTCCGACATGCCAGTTGCCCGGATTCCAGAAGACTCCCACACCGAGATTCAAAATAGTTTTTCCTAAATTACCGGATAGCAGCGGATCATTGGCATCGACGAGCTTGAAATCCTGTTTCGCGAACCCATATCTGCCCAAGCCAAGCTTCACGCCAATCGCCAATCGATCCAGGATTTTTCGGCTGACCATAACGGAGCTGTTGAATTCAGAATAGATTCCTGCTGAAAAATAACGAAGATCTCCGCCCACAGCCAGTCCATACGGCAGGTAAAATGGAAAACTGCCGTTGATGTGGGTTTGCTGGATTCCCAAATTTTGATCCGGCAAAAAGCCAAAATGGAAAACTTTCAAACCCAATGCAACCTGCGCATACTGGAACGAAACGACCGCGGGATTGACATCAGAGTTCCAGGGATGACTGGCATCCCCAGCATTTGAAATATCGAAACTCTGGGCTGAAAGTCTGCTCGCAAATCCGAAGGTCAGCGCAATCAGAATTATTGAGAAGGTCAGCGCAATCAGAATTATTGATAAAAAATTGGTGATTCGAACTATACTAAATTTTCGTTTCATGTTTCGTTATCTCATCCTTAAATCGAAAATGATAATTACTGAATTACTATGAGTAATGGTTTTTGTATTTCAGCCTGTCATCAGGCAAGAACAATACCAAAACATTTTTTAACTCTTTATTTAATAGGTGAATCACCATTTGCCAAAAAGTTACTGCTTAAAATTTTCAATGAGTTAATCAGAATAATTAAATTTGTTATTCCGGCTAATCCTGATCCAGGCTTACCTGAATTTCAGCGGGAAAAGTTTTCGTGCTGCTCACAAGTTTGAAATTTGAATTACAAAAAGGGGAATTTTGAAGCTTGACCTTTTTAAAAATCGAGCAGGAAGGTAACGATTTGATTCGGAAATTAAAAAGGGCGTGAACGAGCCACGCCCTGAATTAAAATAAGAAACCATTATTGAACGATAAGTAAAAATAGAAAGTCAATTAGCGAAACAATTTTTCCAATTCATTTTGAGCAAACGTCTCTTTCCCTTTTTCACTTATCTTCACA
>JALOPY010000600.1 GCA_025453735.1 bacterium
TTTATCCCGTTTTTAGCCATTATCATCACATTTTTAGCTTGCTTTAATTATATCATCTTATCCATTGCCCGCTCATTAAAACGTACCAAAGAAATCGGACTCAGAAAAGTCATCGGTTCCAAACGAAGCCAGATTATCAAGCTGTTTCTGAGTGAAACGTTTCTGATCACTTTTCTGGCGCTTGTGGTTGCCTGTCTGTTGATACTCTGGCTGATCCCTGTTTTTAATGGCATCGATGTCATACAAAACTCCCGACAGCAAATAAATATTGAACAGATGAACGATCCTGGATTGTACCTGATATTCATCGCATTTGCCATCATCGTAAGCCTGCTGGCAGGATTATACCCTGCTTTGTATCTCTCCTCATTTCAACCGGCGAATGCCCTGCAGGGAATTTCAAAAATAAAAGGATTATCCCATCTCTTAACCAGAAAAATATTGATGGGAATTCAGTTTGGTGTATCGCTGCTCTCAATTATATTGGTCGCTTATTTCTACCAACTACAGACTTTTTGGATGAAATTTGATTATGGACTCTCGACAGAAAATCTCGTTAATGTATACCTCCAGGATGTCAATTACGATATTTTTAAAAATGAAATTATGACCAACCATAATATTAAAAGTGTGTCTTTCTCAAATGAAATTCCAATCTTTGGCGGCTTTGGAGGGGTAAATTTAAAAACTAAGAACATGGAAAAACCGATGTCTGCCAATTCTTATAGTATCGATCCAGATTTTATAAATAATTTCAAGATCGAATTAATCGCAGGTCGAAATTTCTCTAATGAGTTTTCGACTGATACGAAAAATGCGATCATTCTTAATGAGCAAGCGGTCCAGAGATTTGAGCTGGGTTCGGCTGCTGAATCAGTCGGAAAAACGCTGCTTAAGGAAGATAATTCAGAAGTCATGATTATTGGAGTTGTAAAAGATTTTAACTATACTTTCCCTGACGAGCCGATCGGTCCTCTGGCGTTTCGCTACCGACCTGAAGAATTTCGAGTTGCGAATATCAGCTATGCGCAAGGAACGAAAGATGAAATAAAAGCCTATTTGCCAGTTGTATGGAAAAAGCTTGATAAGGTTCATTCGATTCATTATGTTTTTTTTGATGATACCCAGGAACAATCCAACAGCGAAATAAGCGGAACTATTAATATTTTTGCCTGGGCTTGCGGATTTGTTATCCTGATCGCACTTTTAGGACTGCTCGGAATGGCAACATATACCACTGAAATGAAAATTCAGGAAATCGGTATCCGAAAAGTATTGGGAGCGAGTGTCTCCAATATGACATATTTGCTGTCGAAAGATTATATCAAATTGATTTTATTTTCCGCCATCGTTGCCATACCTGGTGGGTATTTCTTAGCGGATGCCATCATGCAGAGTTTCGCATATCGACCTGCTTTAGCACTGTGGGTGTTGCCCGCAGCCCTCATCTTTATTTTATTACTGGCTTTGATTACAATCGGTTCTCAAACAGTGAGAGCGGCAGTTGCCAATCCAGTTGAGTCGCTGCGGTATGAGTAATAGCGCATGGAGCATGGCGCATAGGGCATAGCGTAAATTAAAGCTCTGCGCCATGCTCTCTGCGCTATGCGGATTCAGTTTCTTTCAACTCAAAATCTACGAGGTGATAGATTTTTTCAAGGGGGATGTCACAATCGATTTTTGAAAATTTCAGAATGTCTTTGATGTCGTTATAATCTTTAAAAGACCATTTGCCTGTAGAATCAATATAAAATTGATCAATATGAACGCTGTATTGGTCGATTAAAATATACTCCTGAAATGAAGGGATGGAGCGATAGAATTGAAATTTCTTGCCCCGATCATAAGCTTCGGTAGATCGGGAAAGGACTTCGATTATAATGAGGGGATTGAGAATAGTATCGATTCGTCCTGAGTAAAATTTGGGCTTGTCACAAATAATCATTAAATCAGGGTAAGTAAATAAATCGATTTCTTCAATCCACAATTTTAATTCTGTGGCAAAAGAGCGACATTTATGATGTGGCTGGGTCTGGCTCAATTGGGTTCCGACATTCATAATAATTTGATTATGGTTTATGGAACCACCAGCCATGGCAAAAATTTCGCCTTTATAGTATTCGCTTTTATATTCAGCGGATTCCTCGAGCTCCAGATATTCTTGAGCTGTAAAATATTTTTGGGCTAGCTTATGCATAATAAGCTCCTTTCAATGGAAAACATTAGACGCCTTAAAAATAAAGAATATTAATCAGAAAGTCAATAGAAATGTTTGCGTATGGAGCATGGCACAGAGCGCATAGCGAGAAACGTGAAAAGGCAAACGTGAAAGGTGAAAAGGAGGCTATCATCGTCTCACGTCTGCCGTCTCACATTATACATAAAACGCTCTGCGCCATGCGCTCTGCGCTATGCAAAAAAAACGGAGAAACAGAATGTTCAAAAGCCACCTAAAAATCGCCCTGCGAAATATCAAACGACACAAAGGCTACTCTTTCATCAACATCCTGGGTTTAGCTATCGGCATGACGTGCTGCATGCTGATCATGCTCTGGATTCAATATGAATTGAGCTTTAATAAAATGCATGAAAAATTGAATTCGATTTACCTGGTGCGCTGCTGGGAGCAATATGGAAGTGAACGGATGCCAGGCCAGGGCTCCCCTCCTATTCTGGGACGAACGCTAAAAGCTGAATTTCCTGAGGTGGTCAATTCTGCATTAATCAATAACGGATTAAATGACTTTCTCATTCAGTATGAAGATAAAAAATTCAAAGAGCAAATCCAATTGGCTGAGCCGACGGTTTTTGAGATTTTTACCATTCCATTCGTTAGCGGTAATTCAAAGGATGCCTTTTCCGATCCGCATGTCATGGTCGTGTCGGAAA
>JALOPY010000051.1 GCA_025453735.1 bacterium
CGATAATATCCACCATGATTGTTTTTCAATTGTCATGGAAGATGATAATTTCTTATAAAACTTAAATTTTTCGCCTCAGCCTTGAAACGGGTACATTCATTTGCTCGCGGTATTTCGCCACAGTCCTGCGGGCAATGTCAAAGCCATCTTTCCTGAGCATCTCGACAATTTTAAGATCATTGAGCGGTTTTTTCGGATTTTCCCCCTCGATAATTTTTTGAATTCGATTTTTCACTTCTTTATTAGAAACATCCTCACCATCCTGCCGTTTGATCTTTTCACTAAAAAAATGCTTTAACTCGTACACGCCAAAATCAGTCTGCACGTATTTTCCATTGGTTACGCGGCTTATTGTTGAAATATCCATTCCGATGTCTTCAGCGACGTCTTTCAGAATCATCGGCTTGAGATAAACTGATCCTTTATCGAAAAATTCAAATTGTCGCTTGATGATTGCTTCCACGACTTTGATGATAGTTACGCGACGTTGATGGATAGAATTGATCAACCATCGCGCCGACTCCAGCCGGTTTTTAATGAATTCTTTCGTTTTTTTCGCGGTATTTTTTTTATCGAGAAGCAAGCTTCGATAGCTATTGTTAATTCGCAAATGGGGGATGTTCCAGTCATTTAAAATGATTTTAAATTCATCGCCATCTTTTTGAACGAGAACATCCGGGGTGATCGTGTTGTCATAAATATTTTGATAGCCCTCTCCAGGCTTTGGATTGAGTCGGGTAATCAAGTTGAGTACTTCTTTAAACTCATCAATACTAATATCCAATTTTTTGGCTATCTTTTCAAATCGCTTATTTTTAAAATCATCAAAATGATCCTTAATTACCATTATCGCTAATTGGTTTGGTTCTGCGGACTCATAAAGTTGGATCAGCAGACATTCCTGCAAATCTCGAGCTCCGATACCAATTGGATCGAAACGCTGGATAATTTTCAGAACTTTTTCAGCTTCTTCTTCAGAAACCTCAAAATTTTTAGCGATATTTTCAAGGCTGACAGTGAGGTAACCGACATCGTCGATATTCCAGATGATATATTCCCCAATGATAATTTCTTTTTCTGAGAAATTAGTCATGTTCAACTGGCTCAGCAGGTGTTCTGGCAGCGTTGTTTGATTCACTTCAGGTCGTTCGAAAGTTTCTGCGCTATCATCACGGGGAGGTTTGATTTCATAATTATTCTCATCGTTTAAAATCGTATCCCAATCAACTTCTTCGCGTTCTTCTTTGTATGCCTCAGCTTCTGCTGCTGCTTGTGCTTCATCCTCCTCTTCTTCTTCAGGGTCTTTCTCTAGCTCTTCCAATTTGAGCTCTTCTTCCATTTCTTGATCCAACTCTTCATCCATCTCCAGATCTTCCTCCAGGAGTGGATTCTGCTCGAGCTCCATTTTTATTTTCTGCTCGAGGCTCAATATTGGAAGCTGCAATAAAGTTGAAAGAAGAACCTGCTGGGGCGACTGTTTCATGTAAAGCCCCATTCGTTGCGAAAGATTTACGTTCATCATACGTGTTGTTTCCTATAAAATCAGCCTTTAACCTAATGAATGTCAAAATCAAAAAATTGTTGGTGCAGCGTGGAAAGCGCCATTAGCGTTCCAGGCGAAATTTTTCGCCAAGATACAATCTTCGAGTTTCAGGATCGTTAGCTAAAAATTCAGAGCTCCCTGATTTTAGCACAACGCCTTCATAGAGAAGGTAAGCCCGATCCGTGATCGAAAGTGTTTCATGGACATTGTGATCGGTTATTAAAACTCCAATTCCCTTTTTTACCAGACCATGAACGATATTCTGAATGTCTTCGACCGCGATTGGATCGATGCCTGCAAATGGCTCATCCAACAGAATAAACTTGGGTCTGGTTGCCAATGCCCGGGTAATCTCTACTCTTCTTCGTTCACCACCAGAAAGTGTATAAGCCCTGTTTTTCGCAAGATGGGAAATATTTAATTCATCCAGCAATTCTTTCAGTCGGTCTTTTCTATCCTGTCGAGATAACGGCATTGTTTCCAGAATTGCCAGGATATTTTCTTCGACTGATAATTTTCTGAAAATCGAAGATTCTTGAGACAGATAGCCAATGCCCATCCTGGCTCGCTTGTACATTGGATAATTAGTGATGTCGTGATTATCCAGAAAAATGTTGCCTTTATTGGGGCGAATCATGCCAGTGATCATGTAAAATGATGTCGTTTTTCCGGCGCCATTCGGGCCCAAAAGTCCAACGATTTCACCTTGCTCAACGTGTAAACTAACATCATTGACAACAGTGCGTTTCGAGTATATTTTAATTAGCTTTTCTGCTTTTAACGTTAAATTCATAAATCAATTTTTGTTGGTTTACTCTGTTAATTTTCCCGGTGGATGATAAGTGCCCGAAGATAATTGTGGATTGCTTTCAACAACAATCCGATCAATTTTCCTGTCCGTTAAAAAAACACTGATTTTATCTCCGATGATTTTATTTGATCCCTTATCTTCATTGTCTTCAATAATGTGATAGATGCTGGTTGCTTTATTTTCAACGATAACGTGATCCAGCTCCTCGTCTTTGAAGTGCATGGTTATTTTTTCGCCGGTCAGAATATTTAGTCGTTGATCGACTTCGGTTGTATCGACCTTTGTAACAACCTTTGCTTGATTCTCCACAATCACTTTTGTCAATTTATTTTTTGTGATGAAAAGTTGAATCAACTCGCCGGTCAACTTGTCGTCTTCCTGCCAGACGATAGGTGATTGTTTCAATAAAATCTCGTTTCGTTTCCGGTAGAATTCTGCCAGACCGCATGTTGCGCTGGCTTTGCTTTGCGTAATGCGAACGCTATCCGAAACCAGCGCTTTGTCGCCGCCTTCAAACAGCTCCATTTTGATGCTGGTAATCCGCAGTTCTTCTTTGCCTGTGCTATCTTTTTTAATGAAAATTGGATCACCAGTAATCAGCACATAATCAGTCCGATTATTGAATTCGGCGCGCTCCCCTAATATATCAATATAATTCAAACTATCATTTAATACAACATCTTTTTCAGCTATTACACGATCTTCTAATTTGAAATAGGAAATTTGCCTGGCATTGATGGTTTGCAATGAATCTTTTAAAACTACATGCCCCATGGCTTTGAATACCTGGGGAATGTCATAATAGAAAATTTTGTCGGCAATCAGCGTTTTATTCCTATCGCAAACCCTGACATTTTCTTCAATGATAGTTTCATTGGCATCTTTCCAATATTCTGCCCGACCACAAAACATGTCCGCTGTGCCTTGTCGAAAATGGACGTTGCCGACCAGTTCAATTAAGGTGCCGCGAGGTGTCTGGCGATGCCGCATGGTGTCAGAGCTGACAATTTCCAATCGGTCACCACTGGCATCCGGCTGGGCAATCGCCATAGCGGGAAGCATGATGATGGCGAGCATCAGAATGCAATGAAATGTTTTCATGAATAAAGCTAATTTTTGTTTAATAGCGAATCAGGTGTTTCATTCGTTATCTTGCCTGTGACAGAATCTCCTGCCGATGATTTTTTCTTTAATTGAAAATTTAGATCGAATCCGCGACTTGCTTTTCCAGAAAAATCTAAGATGCGCCAATTATTCAGATTCTGATCCGATTCAAATCCTTTGCCAAAGAATGTGTCTTGATCAGCGGTGATAATCGTAACAAATTCGTTTGAAATAATTTTTTCAATATTATTATCCCACTTCAGATATTTGGTTCTCAATGTTATTCCAGTATCTGAAACGACAACGACGTTGCCAGAAGCCTCAATATCGTTTGTCACCTCATTGATCTTGCCTGTTTCAGAAATCAAATTTGAAGTCGGCTTGCCATTTTCATCAAAAAAATCGACTTTTATCCCTTCAAAAAGCTCAACGACTTTCTTTTTTTTGAATTGCTGCATGCGACCGTAATGAATAATCGCACTGACCAGTCCGTTCTTCGTGGTTGTTACGACTGAATTCCAGCCTTCCTGATCCGGGAAATCCAGGTTCTCACTATTTGCTATTTCGCTCTCGTGTTTCTTTCGACAATTGCTGAAGATCAGAAAGATCGATACAATCGCGACAAAAAGTACCAAAGAAATTTTCTTCATAGTCACCATTCACGCCTCATCATGTGCGAGGCATTGTTTTCCAGCGTCGATGCATCCACACCCACTGGGTCGGGTATAAACGGATAAATTTTTCGACTGCCTTTGAAAAAATCTGGGTATTATAAATGCGATCATTTTCCGGATCAGCAGTTGTTTGCACGTCAAGCTCGTCTTCAATGTCGATCAAATGGGTGTTATCTTTTGTAATATGGATCGCCATTGGCACGATTGCCGCTCCTGTTTTCGCTGCTAATAATGCAGGTCCAGCCGGGGTGAATGCATTTTTTCCCAGGAAATCAACAAAAACACCTTCGACATGTTTTGTATCCTGGTCGATGAGCAGCCCAATAACTTCGTTGCGACGCAGCGCCCTGATGATTTCCCTGGTAGCTGAGCCGCGGGCAATATATTTCATGCCCGATTGTTGCCGGTTTTGAACGACAAGCGCATCCAGCCGCGGATCATAAATTGGCGCACCCACAACATTGATCGGGTAGCCTTTTATTGCCAGATAGCCTCCCATCAGCTCCCAGTTTCCAACGTGACCGGTGAGCGCCAGTACACCATTGCCTTTTGCCAGGGCACGATCCAGATGCTCCAGACCTTTTGCTGCCACGATCTGGTCAACATTTTCGGAATTGTAAAGCGGTATGCGAAATGCATCTGCCATGTTTCGTCCCAAATTGAAAAATACAGCTTTCGCCATCCGGTAAATTTCCTGCTGGCTTTTTTCTCCGCCATAGACCATCGTCAGATGCTGGAGCGTCTTTCGTCGCTCCGATCGGACAAGATAAAAACCAAGCAGCGATAGCGTTTGAAATGAACGAATAGCTGTCTCTCGTTTTACCACTCTGATCCAGCGCAGCCCCAGTTTGACAAGGATATAAATGAACCAATTTTTTACGCGCTTTCGAGTTTTTCGCCACGATGTGCTCACAAGATACCTGCCTCTAATATATCATGAATATGAACGATGCCTCGCGGATAATTTTCATCATCGACGATAATGACCTGCATGATGCTGAAATCCGTCATCAATTTCAGCGCATCGGCTGCCATTGTTCCGATCTTTACGGTCTTTGGGTGCTGCGACATCACATCTTTCGCCTGCAAATTCCAGATGTCCTTGGTTTTTTCGACCAGGCGACGAATATCGCCATCCGTTATGATGCCAGAAAGCTGCTGGTTTTCATCCAGGACGCATGATGATCCAAACCGTTTTGAGGTAATCTCGAAAATCACTTTTTCCAAAGACGTATGTTCATGAACTCTGGGAATGCGATCCCCGGTAAACATGATTTCGTCAATTTTCATCGTGAGCTTTTTACCAAGACTACCGCCTGGATGAAACTGCGCAAAGTCTTCGGCACTAAATTTCCGTTTTTCCAGCAAAGCCACCGCCAATGCATCACCCATGACCAAGGCTGCAGTGGTGCTCGACGTGGGCGCCAGATTGAAGGGACAGGCTTCTTCTTTGACACTCACATCCAGAACCACATCGCTCCGTTCCGCGATACGAGATCTTCGGTTCCCAGTGATCGAAATAATTGGAACACCAATCCGTTTCAGCACCGGAAAAATTTGAAACAGCTCTGTCGTATCGCCGCTCTTTGAGATACAGATCACCACATCATCTTTGTGCACCGCTCCCAAATCGCCGTGCATCCCTTCAGCCGGATGAAGAAACATCGCTGCAGTTCCGGTGCTGGTCAGCGTTGCAGCGATTTTTCGAGCAATGATGCCCGATTTTCCCATTCCGGATATGATAACCCTGCCCGTGCATTTTGCCAGCAGCTCAATTGCTCGAGCAAAATCTTCATTAATCTTATCTTCGAGCTCAATTATAGACTGGGCTTCTTTTCGGATGACTTCTCTGCCAATTTTAATGCTTGAGTTATCTATTTCTCGATTCGTTTTTGCCATTCACTATTTCTTTTCATCGCGCAGCATAGCTGCAAATAAATTGCTCAACACCAGGATCACCCGTCAGTTGGCGGGGATTCGTCTTTCAGCGGACATCAAGTAAATGCTAAGTTCACGAAAAAAAAATCTTTTCTTGTGTCTTTGGTTCTTTCTTGGTGACCTAGCGTTTGAAAACCTTCTTGCAAAAAAATGCAAAATTAATTTGGTAATAGAATAAAAATCTATGCCAGCTATCGTTTCGGAATTGGGACGATGCCTTCAATAATCACATGAACAGAATCAACGCCATAGTTCAGCAAGTCCCCGGCTTCATACGCTTTCGCGATTATTGTTTTTTTACCTGACAATGAAGTCACGTTCCATTCTTTCCATTCATAGGGAGTTGTTTTATCAGTAAAGAGCAGGTCGCCATCAATCAAAAAATCAACCTGTTCGATTTGCCAGATAAATGCCACATTAACTTTGATCGCATAATTACCAAGCCCGGTGATCACTTCATTTTCTACCGGTTTGGTGATAGTGACAATTGGCGCATCGCCTTCCTCTCTGACATTGATGATAGCCTCGCCACTGGCTTTGCCGCCATTCTCATCCGTGACCTGCACTTTGATGCGAAATTGTCCCGAGTAGGAGGGAGCAATCCAGCGAACTTCAGCGCCAATATTCGAGATAAATTGACCTTTGGAACTGCTATCCCAGCGAAACTCGAGAATGTCATCATCCGGATCTTCAGCCACCACTTTCAAAAAGGTCGTGTCATTCACTCCGATCTTGTTCGGATTTGCTGTCACGCTTTTTATAATTGGTTCCCGATTGGTGAGCTGTTCAACAACCCCACAAAAAATAAATAACAAACAGGGAATGAGTATCATGATAGAGTAATACTTTTTCACTGCATTCTCCATGGATTAAAATCGTGCTACTTGAAAAATTTCTTTTGATGCCCCGTTCTGCGCCTGGACCATGATGATCACAAATAGATTATCGATCTGTCCGATGTCTGATAATGGCTCGGAAAAGATAAATGATTTTACCTCTCCATGTCCAAAGCTGGGAATGGTTTGCTTTTGAAATATTTTTCGAGCTAAAAATCGGTACCGGGGAATTTTCAAATCTTCATACAAAATAACATTCAAATCGATATTTTCAGCATTCGATGTGCCGTATCTCGCTACATTGACATTGACGGTAATTACATTACCAGCGATTTTTTTCTCTGCTTCGATGTGGAAATAACTTTTCTGTCCTGCTAACGAACTGGCAGCGCTGGCATAGCGTTCCTCAATTTTTTCCTGCGATGCGCCCTGAATTCGATGCAGCGCTCCATTAAACAGAGCATCGGGAATCCCACGCTCGCTGGTCAACGGAACGTATTCATAATATCGCTGATTGAATTCGTCTCTGGCATAGCCATCATTCCAGTTGGTGTTTCGATTGGTCAAATGATATTCCAATACGAAAAGGTTGTTTTTGAATTCCTCTCGCTGGGATAATTTCTCGATTGCGTCCAGCGCAAAATTACAATATTCGAAGCCAGTGCTGTCGTTGATAAATAGCTCGACCAGGATGGCTCGATTGGTTTCACTGCCAGGATTCTTCGGATCCAGCGGATTATCCCGATCAAGATCAGCGCACCGAGCCAACAGTAAAAATGCTATAATGAAAGGAAAATATCTTTTCAAATTTTCCTCCCTAAAAACTGAGTTTAAGTGATACCCGGTAATCCCGGTTCTCCATTGCCAATCCGATGGATAGCTTTTGGGGAATAGTCTCGATTTGATTATCTGCATAAATCTTATTCATTTCACTGCGATCATTTTGCCAGAGCGTCAATGCCGTTAGCGCGGCTATGCCTGATGCAATCATGAAAATATTTCTGGTTTTGTAATAGCGATTGGCATCGCTGTAATAGCGATCAAATTGATCCAGGCGATTGGTTTCATGATATTTGTCGTAGTAATTTTTGTACTGGAAATGCAAAACAATCGTTGCAATGGAAGCTGCGCCAGTCGCTATTGCCGCCCACTTTGATTGATAATCATGAATTTTAGCGTAGGATTTTCGCTCGCCTTTTCCGGTCAAATTAAAAATTATATTTTGTGCGAGAAGCTTGACCATTGGCTCCAGGGTTTCTCGATCTTTGCCATTCACTTTTTCGCCCAGGACCTGTCCGCTCGATACTTTGATAATATGGGCGTCGATTCTCAATCGGCTATTAATCGTGTTGACTTCACCGGTGATGATATATTGAGCGCCCGCCAGGCGACCAACTTCCTGGGCTTCGGTCGTTTCGATCACGCCGGATTGCGCTAATGCTTGCTCTGCTAGAATGCTCTCGATTTTACTGCGCTCCACGACCAAAATATTATGATCATAAGAAAGCTCTGTTTTCAGCATTTCAGGAATAGCTTTCTCAAGCCGATCATGCCTGAATTGTGCGCTATTGTTTTTAAAATCCATGACCGCGAGCGTTATTTTCTCAACCTGGCTGTCTTGTTGAGCGATCAGAGGAGAAATGCTGATGAAAAATAAAATAAGTATTTTCATAAAGAATTTCTGATATTTTACTAATGTAATTTTCATAATCTTTACTCAATATACTTTTCAACCAGAGAATCCCATTTTCCTTGATTCTTCAAAATCAGCTCGATTGTTTCCCGGACGGCACCTTTTCCACCGTTTCGTTTTGTGACAAAGTCAACTTCTTTTTTAATTTCATCACACGCATCACTCACGGTGCAGCCAAATCCAGCCTGTTTCAAAATGGCGAGATCAGGAAGATCATCGCCAATGTAAGCAATTTGTTCATCTTTCAGATCAAGCTGTTGTTTGATTTTTTGATAAGCTTCGATCTTATTGGACTGACCCTGGTACAGAATTTTAATGTCCAGCTCCAATGCTCTTTTTCGGACTGCTTCTGAAATGCGACCCGTAATAATTCCAACCTCGATGTCTCCGGCTTGCGCCAACTTAATCCCAAGTCCATCGCGAATGTTGAATATTTTATATTCAAGATCTGGTGGTCCTAAAATTATGCTGCCATCAGTCAGTACGCCATCGACATCGAGTAATAATAATTTAATCTTTTTTATTTTTTCCTGCAAGCTCAATTTAATTGCTCGAATGTTTTGTCAGACTATCAATATCTTTTAACTGAATCAATAACTCCCGCAATCGCTGCAAGGGCAGCATATTTGCCGCATCACACAAGGCTTGTTCAACGCATGGATGGGTTTCCAAAAAGATCGCTTGAACTCCGACAGCTATAGCCGCTTTCGCCATGGGAAAAATGAATTGCGGCTGCCCGCCGGAATGTCCTTTGCCTGCGCCCGGAAGCTGCAAGCTATGGGTGGCATCGAAAACCACTGGATACCCAAGATTTTTCATGATGACAAGCGACCGGAAATCAACAACCAGATTATGATAGCCAAATGTTGACCCACGCTCCGTCAGAATAATCTGATCATTCCCAGAATTTGCCGCCTTCGCTGCAATGGGTCCCATATCTTCCGGCGCCATAAACTGGCCTTTTTTAATATTTACCGGTTTTCCAGTTTTTGCCGCTGCGACAACGATGTCGGTTTGACGGCATAGAAAAGCCGGGATTTGCAAAACATCAGCGACTTCTGCCACGATTGCCGCTTCCTGCGGCGAGTGGATATCAGTCAGAATCGGAACATCCAAATCACGTTTCACCCTGGCTAAAATTTTTAGCCCGGATTCGATTCCGGGCCCAGCATAGGAGTCTATGCTTTGCCGGTTCGCTTTGGCATAGGATGATTTATAAATATACGGGATGTGAAGCTCATCCGTTATTTTTTTGATTGCTTCA
>JALOPY010000601.1 GCA_025453735.1 bacterium
AGAAAACGAAAAAATAGATTAAGATTTTAGGAGGAACGATGAACGTCGATATTCAAGCATTGAATGAAAGAATAAAACAAGAAAGCGCATTTGTCGATAAAATTACCACCGAAGTCGGCAGAGTGATTGTTGGTCAAAAATACATGATCGAGCGATTAATGATCGGGCTGTTGTGTAATGGACATATTCATCTGGAAGGCGTTCCGGGACTTGCGAAAACAATGGCTGTGAAGACATTGTCGAGTACGATTCAAACCAAATTTCAGCGAATTCAATTTACACCGGATTTGCTGCCCGCGGATTTAATTGGAACATTAATTTATGACCAGAAAAATAGCAAGTTTATCACCAAAAAAGGTCCGATTTTTTCCAACCTGATCCTGGCAGACGAGATCAACCGCTCTCCTGCAAAAGTTCAGTCCGCATTATTGGAAGCGATGCAGGAACGACAGGTCACAATCGGCGAGAATACGTTTTCGCTGGACGATCCCTTTCTGGTGTTAGCCACGCAAAACCCAATCGAGCAGGAAGGCACTTACCCGCTTCCCGAGGCGCAAATCGATCGGTTCATGTTAAAGCTTTCGATCGGCTATCCCAACAAGGAAGAGGAATTGGAAATCATGCGGAGGATGACTCAAAAACAGATTCCCCATGCGAACCCGGTTGTTTCTCCCGATGAAATCATTAAAGCGCGCGATGTCGTTCATGATATTTATATGGACGAAAAAGTAGAACGATATATTATTGACATCGTTTTTGCGACACGAAATCCGAAAGATTATGGCATGCCCGAACTGGCCGAGTTGATCGAGTACGGCGCCTCACCCCGCGCGTCGATCTATTTGTCGATGGCTGCAAAAGCCCATGCTTTTTTGCGACGTCGTGGATTTGTGACTCCGGAAGATGTTCGCTCCATCGGAATGGATGTACTGCGACATCGAATCATCGTCACTTATGAAGCGGAAGCAGAAGAAGTGACAGCCGAGGATGTTGTCAGAAAGATTATTAATAAGATCGAAGTGCCATGATCTGAAAAGTGAATTTTGCTTGAAAAATTCAAGTCGGTCATCAGTAATCCCCTTACAATGAGCAACTGAGCAAGCAGAGTTTAAACGGAGTTTTTTGGTTTCAGATAATCCTTCCAAAAAAATCTCCGTGATGCTTTGATTCCTCTGTTGCTCCTTGTAAGCTTTTTTCAGAGCAATTTTAACACAATTTTTTTTGAATAAACTTAAATCAAAGTGACACACTGAATGATCCCAAAGGAAATATTAAAAAAGGTAAAGCGCATCGAAATCACCACGCGAGGCATGGTCAATGACGTTTTCTCTGGAGAATATCATTCTGTATTCAAAGGGCGCGGCATGGAGTTCTCCGAAGTGCGGGAATACCAGGTTGGCGATGATATTCGGACGATTGACTGGAATGTGACGGCACGGATGGGGCATCCTTACGTGAAAATTTTTGAAGAGGAGCGGGAACTCACCGTCATGCTTTTGGTCGATGTCAGTTCGTCAGGAAATTTTGGCACCTTCGAGCGAATGAAAGGTGAGATTGCGATTGAGATTTGCGCGCTGTTGGCATTTTCCGCGATTAAAAATAATGATAAAGTCGGCTTGATTATTTTCACCGATACGATTGAAAAATTCATTCCTCCCAAAAAAGGCAAGGCTCACGTGTTGCGAGTATTGCGGGAATTGCTCTATCACGAGCCACAAGGAACACAAACGAACATCTCCAACGCCCTGGAATATTTGAATCGAATTACCCGGCGTAAAAGTGTAGTCTTTTTGGTGTCGGATTTCATTAACACTGGCTATGAGAAAGCGCTGCAAATTGCCAACAAACGCCACGATACAGTGGCGATTACAATTACGGACCCTCGCGAGCTGGAATTCCCTGATGTTGGATTTATCGAGTTGGAAGATGCAGAAACCGGAGAGATCGTTTTAGTCGATACCTCTTATTCTGAAGTGAGGAGCGTTTATGCCTCGAAATCAATCCAGGATGTGCAACGGAGAGATAAACTATTTCAATCCATGAATGTCGATCACATCAATATTCGAACTGATCAATCGTACATCGATCCGCTCATTCGATTCTTCAAAATGCGGGCAAAACGATTTCGATAGGAGATTTAATTTTAAAAAACAGATGAGTCCACTCTAAAAAATTTTTGACCGCGAATTTCGCTGATGTAAGCGAATTGATTTTATCGAAGCTTAAATTTAACGCAATTAGAAAAATTCGCGCAATTAGCGATTTTAGAGCGCACTCATAGATCTGGCGGTTACGGAGGAAAAAAAATGAACAAACTTTTGATCGTGCTGTTATTCTTAACTATTTTGATTGGCTGTTCACAGCAGAGCCAACCGAATCTAAGCAAAGAACAGGCTCGAAATTACGCCAATGAATTGTACAATCGGCAATTATTCAAACAATCTGCTGCTGAATATGAGCGTTACCTGAATGCCTATCAACTGGATAATGATGAACAGGCAAATATTAGCTATCATCTTGGCGACATCTATTTTGAGAGGCTGCGCGATTATGAAAACGCATTGGCATATTATATTCGAGTGAAATATGTCCATCCCAAAGAAGAGCTTGCCAGAGAAGTGGACAGAAAAATCGTTGCCTGCCTGGAACGGTTGCAGCGCCCGGAAGATGCGAAACAAACATTGACTGAATCAACCAGTCTCGAACCCGAAAAAGTGGAAACAAAACGACCCGGCGCGGTCATTGCACGAATTGGAACGCGTGAAATCACCCAGGGTGACATTGATTTTGAGCTGAATCAATTGCCGCCATCCATAAAAGCGCAATATTCAGACAAAGCAAAAAAGCTCGAGTTTTTGCAGCAATATATTCTGACAGAATTGTT
>JALOPY010000602.1 GCA_025453735.1 bacterium
ATAGCAAAACCCTCATATCACTGGACAGCAAAACCATCGCCGAAGCCAATCGCTGGTACATCATTGCTTCCATTTTATATTACTTTTTAAAATATTATCTGCTAGCGATGCTGATTCGAATTCCGGTCGTGCTCGTTTATAACCATGCCAGCTTATCGCGAAAGCTGAAAATATCAGGACTGTTTCAATCCACGTTTCCTCAGCTCATCCAGTTTGCATTGCTGCTCCTGATCTTCTATTCGTTTTTATCAGGCTGGCAGGCGGAAAATCTGCGCAAGTCGCTTCAGGACCAATTGGATAAGATTGCATCGGGAAGGGGAGACCCAGCGATTACGTTTTACCGGCTGAAATCGATGAAAGATAGCGAGGAAGATAGGAATTTGCTGCCGTTCAAGTCTTTTTTTCCACTGACGCGGTTATCGAAATCTGGCGTCATTGCCATCAGCCGATTCGATGCTCGTGTTGATTCGGATCGAGTTGATTATTACATCTTTTCCAAGCCGGATAGCGGCGGCATCCTCTTTGTCAAAACAGATTCGCTGCTGCTGCAATCTCTGATCAACGATTTGCGTTACCTGGGCGGCACCACGCTGGATGTGCATCCGATAACGCCTGGAAAATGGTCAAAATACATTTATGAATCGAATTATCTCTGGCAGGGCAAAAGCCCGGTTCGGATTTTTCCGTTTGGTGCGTTAGCCAGCAGAGTCAGGGCGCCAGTTTCCATTCCATTTGAATCA
This sequence comes from bacterium, assembly GCA_025453735.1. Taxonomy (GTDB): domain Bacteria; phylum Zhuqueibacterota; class Zhuqueibacteria; order Thermofontimicrobiales; family Thermofontimicrobiaceae; genus JALOPY01. The sequence continues at coordinate 741 of JALOPY010000602.1, forward strand.
TTGCCAGATAGCTCAAAAACCAAAATGAGCAAGATCAGGCTCACAATCGCCGGACAGCAGCAGATCGTTTTTGGACGAGTCTATTTGCCCTTCTATGAAAGCGAAAAGCCTTACAATCGCTATCTGGCATTTGATATTATCTTGAATTTTTCATCCACTTTTTATAAAACTGGCTTATTGAAGGTCATGCTGGTTTTGCTGATTGTTTATCTGCTCATCAATAGTTTTGTGGTGCGCCAGGTTGTTAAATTTGGCTCTCAAATCAATGAAACCATCGTGCAAAAATTTGGGCAATTGAAAAATGGCATCCAGCAGATTTCTTCGGGCAACCTGGATTACAAAATCAAATTAGAGGGGGAGGACGAGTTCGTCGAGCTGGCGAATCATTTTAACCAGATGGGCGCACAACTGAAAAAGTCCATTGCCGAATCCCGGGAGAAAGATTTATTTGAGCTCGAGTTAAAGCTTGCCCGAGAAGTGCAACTCAGCTTGCTGCCCCAGCAATTGCCAGAAATTCCAGGGTATCAGGCCGCGGCATCGATGCGAACTGCCAATACGGTCGGTGGTGATTTTTATGATATTTTTTACCTCGATGACCATCGCTTGCTTTTCACCATCGGCGATGTATCGGGCAAAGGTTCTTCCGCCGCGCTGTATATGGCGCAATGTATGAGCCTGGTTCGCTTTTCACGGCAGTTCACCACCGATCCCGGCGAAATTTGTTCCCGGTTGAATAGCTATTTCGCCGCGTCAATTGCCGATCGCCAGATCTTCGTCACGGCGATTATCGGAATCCTCGATCTCAAAAATGCTTCATTGCAATTTATCCGCGCCGGTCATCCCGAGCCGATTTTTATTCCAGGCGATGGAGCAAAGGATATCCGAATCATCGAATCGAAAGGGATTGGCATTGGCTTGACAAGAAGCGCTCGCACGTTCGACAAATCGATCAAACAATTCAAGATCATGTTGAAGCCTGGTGATACATTCGTATTTTACACCGATGGCGTTATCGAAGCCGCTCGTCCATTCGTTGATTCTGAGAATCCTGACATGGAGCTTTACGGCGAGGAACGGCTGCAAAATTTGTTGCAAACGGTTCGTGAAAACTCGGCAGCAGAAATCCTGCAACATATCGAGCGGGATATCGAGACATTCTACGCGGGCAATGCCCGGGTGGATGATCATTCGGTGTTAGTAATTCAAAGATCGATTGAAAACTAATTTTTTTCTTCCTTGATTTTTATGGGAGAACATTGTATTTTATATTCTTGAAAAATAAAATGTATGTATGAATGACCGGTGGTTCTTCTCATTGTGAACGTTCTAAAATATTTTTAAAAAAAGCCTTGACTAATTGATTTTTATTTTGCATTATATCTACCCATTTTTTTTATTGTCGAGTCATAAATTGAATGAGTAATCGAGGAGAAAGGATGTCCACAAATAAAGGTATTGCGTCTTATTGTCAGGAATGCGGTCGCTGCAATGCAGTACCAGTTGATACTATAGAAAAGATTGATGACAATTTGGTGGAAATCATTGTCGATGAAGTCATCAAAACAATTTATGACAGGGGAGACGGTAAAAAGCCGGAGCCTGGAATTCCGCTTATCCCGCTTGGCGTTTCAAATCATCATGCCCATTTGACAAAAGATGTTTTTGAAAAGCTTTTTGGTACCGGCGTCGAATTAGCGACATATCGAGAGCTTTATCAACAGGGAGAAATCGCTGCAAAACAGACGGTTACAATTGTGGGTTCCAAAATGCATGCGATTCAAAATGTGCGGATTTTAGGTCCGCTCAGGAATTATGATCAGGTGGAATTATCATTGACCGATGCGATCCAGCTTGGCATCAATCCACCCATTCGAAATTCCGGCGATTTAAAAGGCGCTGCGCCATTGACACTGGTTGGACCGGCAGGATCGGTTTATCTGGAAGAATGCGCCATCATCGCCAATCGTCATATCCACATGCCAGGCGAAGTCGCCAATATCTTCGGGGTCCAAAATGGAGATTTCTGTAAAGTTCGGATCAGCGGGAAAAAAGGAACTGTTTTTGAAAAGCTTTTTGGAACCGGCGTCGAATTAGCGACATATCGAGAGCTTTATCAACAGGGAGAAATCGCTGCAAAACAGA
>JALOPY010000603.1 GCA_025453735.1 bacterium
CCCAGCGACGAATCTTTTTTTAAGAAAAAACAAATGTATTTTGCTTTTGAACGAGATCCCCTGATTGCAAAAAATATCCAGATTTTTCTTGATGATCATCCCGATTTCAAAGCCATTATATTTTATGGCGGCATGCATTTGCTTCGGGAAAAGGTGAATAAAAACCATTATATCAACAATCCGATCATTAAAGATAACCTCTACAGTTTTTGCCTGGCGCATTATCTGGATTCTTTGTATACTCGAAACAAAGTGCGGGTATTTTGTGAGAGGCCGATCTTTGATTTTCAATATGAAAATATTCTCAAAATTCCAACTGCAACCGAAGCGCCTGATTATTATGTCTCGATGAAGCCATATCCCAACCATGCTTTACCGATGTTATTTGCCCGAAGCAAAACCTATTTGAGCGCATTACATGAGGTCGTTTCCAAATATAAAGCGAACCAATCCGAAGCCGAAATCAGGATGTATCAGAACCTGGTGCTTAAATTGACGAATGCAATCTGCCATACCTACCTGAGTGAAAAAATAGAGCATCAAAAAGATTTGCGCAGCCTGGCTGAAGCGGTTTTAGAAAAATCAGCCGCACTTTTAAATGAATATGATACCGTGGAATCCCTCAACAGAATCGAGGCAGGCTTGAGCTTAAATATTATGCCAGATGATTCCTATTATCAGGAGCTGGTTAAAATGCTTTCCAACATTCCTTCGCTGCAAATTGATTATCAAGGCACCAATGCCATTGAGAAGGGTCAATTAACACCCGACCTGAAACAAAAAATAGCAAATTTGAAGGGAGACATTTCAACATACCTGGCGATTCATAATTTGTTCATTGCCGATCAAAAGGAATGCGAACTCATTATTTCATATTTGAAAGCGAAATTGAATCTCAACTATCAGACCAGGATGGAATGGTTTGAATGGTGGCAGGGCAAGTACCTGCCAAAATGAATCGCACCTTCGGTCAACAAAGGATTTTAAGGGATCAGAAAAATGAAATCGACTGAGGAAAGCAAATGAAATATCGTGTGACATATTTTTCTTTGGTTATATTCTTATCAGCCATTTTTCTGATCTTCACAGCTAGTGCCAAAGCTTTAAATAAAGCTGATTCGTCAAGTTTTTTAAAGGTGACCACCTGGGATACAATAATGCAATCTCACTTATGAATATCAAAAATCCAAGATGAATAAGCATGAAAACTCATAAACGACGTCAGTCAACTCTTGCAACACTCCAGGGTTGGCTGTTCATTTCGCCCTGGCTCATCGGATTTATATTTTTTGCCGCAGGCCCGATTCTCTTTTCGATGCTGATGAGCTTCACCCGATGGTCGCTATTATCTCCCCCGCAATGGATTGGCATCGGCAACTATCAAGAAATTTTATTCGATGACCCATTGGTCTATAAAAGCCTCTGGAACACGGCTTATTATGTCCTGTTTGCCGTCCCATTGGGAGTCGGATTGTCATTAGCCCTGGCTTTATTATTGAATCAAAAATTGAAGGGCATGAATATTTTTCGCACCATTTACTTTTTGCCATCAGTGACTAACCTGGTGGCGATCTCAATTTTATGGCTGTGGATTTTCAATCCCGAATTTGGGCTGCTCAATCGGGCGCTATCCTGGATTGGAATCGACGGACCGCTGTGGCTGCAAAGCGAAGTCTGGTCCAAGCCCGCCCTGATTTTGATGTCGCTCTGGGGCATTGGCGGCGGCATGATTATCAACCTTGCTGCATTGCAAAGCATTCCCCAGGAGCTCTATGAAGCGGCCGATCTGGACGGCGCTCAACGCTGGCGCAAAACGATTCACATTACACTTCCTTTAATTTCGCCAGCGATCTTTTTCAACCTGGTGATGAATATCATCGGCTCATTTCAGGTGTTCACCCAGGCGTTTGTGATGACCGCTTCATCAGCCCAGGGACAGGAAGGCGGTCCCAATAATTCTACGCTGTTTTTCGTGCTCTATTTATATAAAAAAGCATTTCAGCAATTTCAAATGGGCTATGCCTCTGCGTTAGCGTGGATTCTGTTTATAATCATTCTCATTTTTACAATTGTTCAATTCAGCCTGTCGAGGCGGTGGGTTTATTATGAATCGGGGGATATTGGCGCTTGAATAACTCTTAAACCGCAAAGACGCCATGACGCAAAGTTAAAAGAAATTATAGTTCAGTACCAACATTTGAATCGGTCAATTAAGCTTTGTATGAATCCTTTTTTTAACATTTTAATACCTTGCGCCTTAGCGTCTCAGCGGTAAAAATTTATGAATTATTTGGATTAAATGATGTTCACTTCATTCAAATATTTTAAAATCGGAATCTCCTATCTCGTGCTGATCTCCCTGGCAATGGTATTTATCACGCCGCTGCTGTGGCTGGTCTCTTCATCACTGCACAGCCTCGACGGAGTATTTGAAGTGCCATTTCAATGGATTCCAGAGAAATTACACTGGAAGAATTATGAAGAAGCCATGACGCTGCTGCCGTTCGGCAGGTTTTTATTGAACACGATTATCATTACCGTTTCCGTGATCATCGGGACAGTTTTTTCCAGCGCATTAGTCGCGGATGGTTTTTCACGGCTGCGATTTCGGGGCAGGAATAAATTGTTCGGCTTGTGCATCGCTACCATGTTATTGCCTGGGCAGGTGACCATCATTCCGCTGTACGTCCTGTTTGCAAAATTGGGCTGGGTGGATACTTTTTTGCCGTTGATCGTGCCCGCATTTTTTGGCTCGCCATTTTATATTTTTTTGTTGCGACAGTTCTTTTTGACCATTCCGTACGAATACGATGAAGCAGCGTTACTGGACGGCGCCAGTCGTTTCCGAATTTTCTGGAATATCATTCTCCCATTAGCCCGAGCGCCAGTCGTTTCCGAATTTTCTGGAATATCATTCTCCCATTAGCCCGACCCGCCATTGCCACGATTATCGTATTCAGTTTTATCGGCTGCTGGAATGACTTTTTCAATCCGCTGATTTACATCAATTCATTTGAGAAAGCCACGCTGACGCTGGGGCTGAATCTGCTGAAAACGCAGATCATCGGATCGGGTGTCACGCAATGGCATTTGATTATGGCGGCGTCGGTGCTGGTGTTGATTCCGAACATCGTGGTGTTCTTTCTGGCGCAGCGGCATTTTATTAAAGGGATTAATGTGGGAGGGTTGAGAGGATAAACGAAGCGAAATCCCAAAAAACAAAAACCAAATAACAAACTTGTCCGACGACTGGCGGATAAATTTCAATTCTCAAATTCAAAAGACCCAAGCTCCACTGCGACCCTTTCAAAGAGTTATAGGATTGACAAATTCGATTTTTCCATTGACATTCTTGAATTTATTTTATAACTTTATGCGCTATCAGATGGACTCCATCTCCAAGATGGAGTCCATCTGATTGGAGTCCATCTGATCTCCATGGTGTCCATCTGAAAAATTAAAAAAAGGAATCCCTATGAGCGATCATTGCTTCATCAGTTACTCCACGGCTGATGCATTAGAATTTGCCCGCCAACTGGCTGACGAATTAGAGGGCGGTGAGGATAAATTCATTGACGTTTGGTTTGACAAACACAACATCGACCCAGCCAGAGATTGGGACGATCAAATTGTCGAGGGAATCAAAACCTGCACGTGCATGGCGTTTGTGATGACGAAGGACAGCACTGCGCCAGGCTCGATGTGCAAGAATGAATGGACGTGGGCGTTGAAATGCAAAAAGATCGTCATTCCCCTTCGATTGCATAAAGAAGCCGACCAGCCCTTCGGTCTTGGCAGCCGCCAGTGGATTGATTTCACGGGAGAGTTTGAACATGGATTAGCCAAGCTGCGGAAGTTCCTGCGCGAGATGGATTCGCCCAAAGGCATACTACAATCTTACAAAGATCGCCTGGCTGACGCGCAACGCGACCTGCGCCGCGCCAGAGGCGATGAAGAAATTCGCATCAAGGCGGAGATCGAAGAGCTGAAAATGCAAATTCAAATCCAGCAAAAGATCGTTGATAATCCCA
>JALOPY010000052.1 GCA_025453735.1 bacterium
GTAGGCAAGGAAATTTCCAAAGATCAAGGATATGAAGCGGCGCGCATCTGTGCTTTGAATGCGCTCAGCGCAGCAAAAAGTGTCATTGGAGATCTGGACGAAATTGATCGAATTGTAAAAGTTGTCGGATTTGTTGCAAGCGCCGAAGGATTTACCGGGCAGCCCGCCGTTATCAATGGCGCTTCCGAGTTTTTGAAAGAGGTGTTCGGCGAGAAAGGAATGCATGCTCGAAGTGCGGTCGGCGTTGTTGAATTGCCGCTTGGCGCTGCTGTTGAAGTCGAGATGATTATAAAAATAAAAAAGTAATCCTATTTAGCCAGAATAACATATCACGCAAAGCCACCAAGCCCGCAAAGGAACAGACAAGAAAATTTATAGTCTTTGCGTGAGACCAAGAATTAAAATTTGTTTGTAGCTACTCGCTGCGTTAGGAATAATCCAGATTAGAAAAATTAAAAATTGAGTGATTTGTTATGAAGAATAAAAATTATAGCGACCTGACTCGCCGGAGCTTTCTAAATGGATTCACGACACTGGGAGCTGCCGCCCTTTTTCCGATTTCATCTTATTCAGCAGGAAACAAATCAACGATCATCAAGCCATATCGTCTATCTCAAGGCGATACTGTCGGGCTCATCACGCCCGCCAGCGCTGCTTTTGAGCCGTCAACGATCCGGGAAGGGATTGAAACGATTCAGTCGTTAGGTTTTAAGGCAAAAACTGGGAAACATATCGATGCAAAGTGGGGCTATTTGGCTGGCAGCGATGAAGACCGTGTGGCAGATTTGCACCAGATGTTTGAGGATGATGAGGTCAAGGCAATCATTGCGCTGCGCGGCGGCTATGGGAGCATGCGGCTGCTCGATTTGATTGACTACGATCTCATCGCCAGGCATCCGAAAATATTTATTGGGTACAGCGACATCACGGCATTGAATTTGGCGATCTACCACAAAACAGGACTCGTTACGTTTCATGGACCTGTGGCAATCTCCAGTTTTTCTCAATATACGCAGGAATATTTCATGAAAATTACCATGTCAACGGTACCCCTGGGAATTATCAAACATCCACAGCCCGGCAATCCGCTGCGTCCCACTGCGCATCTCAGCACGATTCATCCAGGCAAGGCAACCGGAAGACTGATCGGCGGCAATCTGACTATTTTCGCTGCCCTGCTGGGCACTCCTTTTGAAGTGGATCTGAAAGATGCGATTCTTTTTCTTGAAGAAACCGGGGAAGAGCCGTACGACGTCGATAGAATGTTGACCCAATTGTTGCTCTCCGGAAGATTGGATCAAGTCGCTGGAATCGTATTTGATAGATGTGAGAATTGTAAGCCTGGTGATTATAAACCTGCTTTTTATAATACGCTGAGCCTGGAAGAAGTATTAGCAGACCGGCTGGGAAAGCTCGGATGTCCTGTGTCCTATGGTTTATCGATCGGGCATCAGGCAGATAAGCCGACATTGCCTCTCGGCATAGCAACGACCCTTGATGCCGATCATCACCTGCTCATTTTTGAAGAAGCTGCTGTTACCTAACCTGGATTATTTTGCAGATTTCACGCACAGCCGCTAAGGCGCAAAGAAATTAGAAGCAAATAGTTATGACTCTAAAAACTGAAATTTGTTTCCGAATTAAAAAACACTTCAGCAACGTTTTCTGTTTAAAACGTTACGGCTTTACGTCTTGGCGTGATCGATTAGTTAGGCTAAGAGATGATATTTTAGAAAATTAAAAGTTTTGCTTGATTCTGATGTTAAATTTTGTTATTTTTGCAAACAAATTTTGATTCGTCGTATTGGCGCTTCGCGCCTGCTCTTCTGTTTATAGCATAGCGAAGCTGCAAAAAAAGCAATCAGCACTAAGCACAAAGCGAATCCAAAACACACGAAGATAAAAAATAAGAATCGTTTTAATCTTCTTTTGTGCTTTTTGTGGCTTATTGGCGGCTTTGTGTTTGAAGATTTTTTTGCAAACGAAATAAAGATTTTACTCGCCATAGTATCGCGCCGTTTATTTTTCAACTGGAGTTGCTGGTGGTGAATTTTGAACAACGAATAGATAGTTATCGTGATTTGATCAATGACAGATTGAAAAATGTCATGACGAGGAAAACGCCGGTTTCATTTTATGAGCCGGTTCATTATATTCTGGAAGGTGAAGGGAAGCGAATCCGTCCTATCCTCGTTATCCTTGCTTGCAAAGCAGTTGGCGGCAATCAAAATGACAGCCTCGATGCGGCCCTTGCCATTGAAATATTACATAATTTTACATTGGTGCATGATGATATTATGGATCGGGACGACCTGCGCCGCGGCAGGCAAACGGTTCATAAAAAGTGGGATGAAGCCACGGCGATCCTGGTGGGCGATGGACTGGTCGCGTTAGCCTATCACTATCTGCTAAAAAGCAAAACCGATCGTATTCGGGAAATTTCTGATATTTTCACCACAGGAATAATTGATCTCTGTGAGGGACAGGCGCTCGATAAAGAGTTCGAGAGTAGCTTTGATATTGATTTAGATCAATATATGAATATGGTGGAGTTGAAAACCGCGCGGCTGCTGATGATTGCCTCGGAGATCGGGGCAATGATTGGAGGTGGGGATGAACAGCAACAAAAAGTGCTGAGAGATTTTTCCCGGGAACTAGGATGCGCTTTTCAAATTCAGGATGATATTCTGGACATGGAGCCAACGTCGCGCAAAACTTTTGGTAGTGATATCAAGCAGAAGAAAAAGACGTACTTATTTATTCATGCCAATAACAATGCCAGCGCTTCGATAAAAAAGCAGATCATGGATATTTATCAAAAAGATATAATCGAACCGGAAGATATAATTGCCATCCGCCGCCTATTTGAACAAAGCGGTTCTCTGGATTTTGCGCGACAGGTTGTGGATGAAGGAATAAATAATGCCGTGGACATGTTGCAACAATTATCGCCATCCGAAGCCCGGCAGGATTTGACATCGCTTCTAAACTGGATTCTCGAAAGGAAGTCATAGCATTTATTTGATTGGCCAATTTTAATTGACTGAAGTTTGATTTTAAATTTTGAATTATTGTTTTTTACCCGGTAATCCCTGAACAAATTTTATGGAATACTTTCCCGAAGTTTTGCTGATCTGTCTCATCGGAGGGCTGGTTTCGATTGACACCGCATCCGGATGGCAGATCATGATTTCTCAGCCTGTTGTTGCCTGTCCAGTTATCGGATTGATCTTCGGCAATGTTGAGATGGGAATCATGATGGGTGTGTTGCTGGAGCTACCCTGGTTGATTAATATCCCAACTGGCGGAACGCACGGATCAGAAGGGAATCTTGGCGCCGTTGTCGCTGCATCGGTGAGTATTTACTTGCTCGATGACCAGGTGAATACTGAAAACATTATCATTATTGTCTCGATCCTGTACAGTCTGCTCGTCAGTCGGATTGGCAGTCACCTGGTCGAATTTATGCGGCGCGAAAACATCAACCTTTTGTATGGCGCTGATCGCGCTGCCAGTGTTGCCGACCTCCAAAAAATTAGTATGCTTCATTTGATGGGTGTCGTGTATGCATTCATTCTGGGAATCGTTCTGGTGGGGATAAGCTTTACCATCGGAATTCTTATTTTGCCAGCACTTGTTGGATTCATTCCCGAATATTTTGATTTTGCATTTGGCATCGCCAAGTACGGCATACTTGGCGTCGGATTTGGTGTTATTGCAACTTTGTTTATATCACGAGAAAGCAGGTGGCATTTAATTGTCGCGTTCCTTTTAAGCTTAGCAGTTTTGCTTATTTTAATATTCAGAACATAGCTTCGTAAATCGAAGATGTGCCATTTTTGGTGGAGCATTGATTAATGAAGAAATTCCCTTACAATGAGAAACGAAGTCAGCGGAGTTGAAACGGAGTATAATAAAATAATTTTTCCCCAAAAATTTCTGTGAGTCTCTGCTTGCTCCGTGGCTCCTTGTAAGTTTTTATAGAATTTTTTACTCAAACTTTGAGATTCCGATAGTGTTAAATAACCTTACGATGAAGTATGGCGCCAATCACAAAACTTGATATCGTCAAAATCTTTTTGCGTTCGTTTTATATTCAGAGCACCTGGAATTCAGAACGATTATTAGGATTAGGATTTTGTTTTTGTCTTATCCCGGTCGCTCGAAAATTGTTCAAAAGCGAAAGCGAGCTCATCGATTTTTTGAATCGTCATCTGGAGTTTTTTAATTCGCATCCCTACCTGTCAACTTATGCCCTGGGCGCGGTGACAAACATCGAGCAGCAAGCGATTCAGAAAAATTGGCAGGACAAACGTCCGATCACCGTTTTCAAAACGAGGATTGTGGGTCCGCTCGGTGCGATTGGCGACACGCTATTCTGGCAAATCATTCGACCGGCTTTTGGAGTGCTTGCCATCGCGATGTTGTTTCTTTTTGGGATCTGGGGATCATTAAGCTATCTATTGTTGTATAATATTCCGCATTTTTATGTTCGAATCAAGGGATTAATCGATAGCTATATCAAAGGATTTGATGTTGTGCGTGAGCTTTCATTGCGCGGGGCAAAAAAATATTTTGACGGTTTCAAATATTTTGCCAGCTCGATATTGGGCGTTGCAGCCGTAGTTGTAATCAAGAAAATTTTAGATACACCGTTTCTGTGGACCGGTGCACTTATTTTCTTATTATCTGGGGTGATCTCGTTCTACTCGATGCGGCGAGCAAAATTGACGATTGACATGCTAATTGTTTTTGTAATTTTCAGCTCGATAATTATAGGATTAATGGTCTAACGTGATTTCGCAGACAATAAAAATTCAAAACTCAATGGGAGTCCATGCAAGACCCGCGGCTCAAATTGTAAAAATTGCATCAAAATATAAATCCGATGTTTATATTTCCAAGAATGGCCGGGAGATCAACGGGAAAAGCATTATGGGCGTCATGATGCTGGCAGCGGAAATGGGCAGTGAATTATTATTTAAAATTCAGGGCGAAGATGAGGAACAAGCTATGGCAGCGCTGGTGGAATTGGTCAATAATAAATTCTATGAAGAATAGAAATAAACATGAATGAAAAAAAGAAAAAAAATCCCAAGCGCATGATCAGGCTACAAGGGATTGGAGCGTCACAGGGAATCGCTATTGGCAAGGTATTTCTGCTCACCGGCGATATCATTAAAGTCGAAGAACGCACAATCGCGGTAGCAGAAATCGAAAAGGAAATTAAAAAATTTAAGCGCGCCGTAGAGCTGACCCGAAAAGAATTGGCAGAAATTCAGATTCAGGCAAGACAGCGAATTGGAAAAGAGGGAGAACAAATTTTTGATGCGCATCAACTGCTGCTTGATGATAAGATTATCAATGATGCGACTATAGAAAAAGTGCAGAGCGAATGCAAAAATGCGGATTTCGCGTACTACAAGGTCATGCAGGGATTTCAACAATCGCTGGAAAATGTTGATAACGAATATTTCCAGGGAAGATTGGCAGATATTAGAGATGTGAAGCGACGGCTCATCCGAAACATTCAAGGCAAAGAACCTCATTATTTAAACAACCTGACCAATCCAGCCATCATAATATCAAACGACCTTACTCCTTCTGAAACGGTGCTGATGGATCGCCAGAAGGTGCTGGGATTTGTCACGAATGTGGGCGGCAAAACCTCTCATGCTGCGATCATGGCGCGATCGTTGGAAATTCCGGCTGTTGTTGGTTTGCAAGACATCACGAATGTAGTTGAATCGAACGACACGATTATTTTGGATGGAAATCAAGGGGTTGTCATTCTCAATCCGACAGCCGCAGAGCTGAACAAATATTTAAAGCTTCGTGATCGACATAATGAAATCACTAAAGAGCTATCGAAAATTCGCGACCTCCCCTGTCGCAGCTTGGATGGAAAAGATGTTGATTTGTCCGCAAATTTAGAATTTCCCGGTGAGATCAACTCCATCATAACCTATGGCGCAAGAGGAATCGGGCTGTTTCGAACAGAAAATTTATACCTGGCAAAAAGTGAATTACCTTCCGAAGAAGAAGAGTTCGAGGAATATTACAAGGTCGCCGAAAAAGTGAGTCCCTATCCCGTCATCATCAGAACGTTGGATATCGGCGGCGATAAAAAGCCCGCGTGCATTGACATTCCTGAAGAGGATAATCCTTTCCTCGGGTGGCGAGCAATCCGGTTTTGCCTCGAGAAAGCCGATCTGCTCAAAAAGCAGATTCGAGCCATATTGCGCGCCAGTGTCATGGGCAATGTGAAAATGATGATTCCAATGGTTTCCTGTCTGGAGGAAATTTGTAAAACGAAAGCAATCATCGAACAGGCAAAAGCCGAACTGCGCGCCCAAAAAATGCCGTTCGATGAACAAATGGAGCTTGGCGTGATGATTGAAGTTCCTTCTGCGGCAATTATGGCAGATGTTATCGCTGAAGAAGTTGATTTTTTAAGTATCGGAACAAATGATTTAATCCAATATACATTAGCCGTGGATCGGGGAAATGCAAATGTTGCTCACCTCTACAAACGCCTGCCCCCCTCGGTGCTGCGGATCATCAAGCAGGTGGTCGATGCGGGGCACAGCAAAGGCGTCTGGGTTGGCATGTGCGGCGAAATGGCAGCCGATCCATTGGCGACGCTGATTTTGCTCGGGCTTGATCTCGATGAATTAAGCGTCAGTCCCGCAATGTTGCCTGAAGTAAAACGAATCATTCGCGCGGCGACTTTTGAACAGGCGGAGCGCATCGCGGAAAAAGCGTTGCAAATGAAAACATCAGACGAAATTGAAACATATATTCGCAATGTCATGGCGACTCGATATAAACAGAAGAATCTTTATTGAAGGGAGATTGTTACGCAAAAAAAGATGAATGCTCATATTAATATTCCAATTGTTGATCGACACAATATGTTTAAATTGCTGACATCGTTTCCAGATCAATTTCAACATGCACGCCAGATTGGAAACGATTTTAAATTTAATGTTGATCCTTCAAAAATTAAAACGTTTGTTTTCGCTGGAATGGGCGGTTCCGCCATTGGCGGAGACCTGGTCATTTCATACCTGGGCAATCAATTAACAAAACCCGCGTCGGTGATCCGTAATTATTCTTTGCCCGGCTATGTGGATTCGTCATCCCTGGTAATTATTTCCAGCTATTCCGGAAACACGGAAGAATCGATCAGTTGTCTGGAACAGGCAAAAGCAAAAAATGCTCAAATCCTGTGCATCACGTCGGGCGGGGAAGTCGCTGCAAAAGCCCGAACGAACCGCTTTCCAGTAATAACCATACCCGGAGGCGCTCCGCCAAGAACAGCGCTGGCTTATCTGAGCGTTCCGGTAATGATTTTTCTAACGAAAAATGGATTCGCTCCTGACATTTCGAGAGAGCTGGACGAAGCTGAGCTGCTATTGCGACATAAGACTGAGATTTATTCGCCTGATTCAAACAATAATCCGGCTTTTGGCCTGGCAGAAAAATTGATCGGCAAAATTCCAATTTTGTACAGCACCGCGGATTTGCTGGGCGTCGTCGGCTTGCGATGGAAGGGACAACTTTCAGAAAATGCCAAGGTTTTAGCTTTTCAGAATGTGTTTCCGGAATTGAATCATAACGAGATCGTAGGCTGGGAAATGCTGCGCCATTTATTTGAAAAGTTTCAAATCATTTACCTTCGGGATCGGGAGGATCACCCGAGGAACCAAAAAAGAATGGAGATTACCAAAAAAATACTGGAACAAGTTGCACCGCCCATCCAGGAAATATTTGCCGAAGGGGAATCCAGGCTGGCCCGATTGTTTTCGTTAATTTATTTAGGCGATATGGTAAGCTTTTATCTGGCAATTCTCAATGGAATAGATCCTACTCCGATTGAAAAAATACAGCTATTAAAAGACCAGCTTCAATTAATGAATTAGTGAACAGCGTTTTATTCCCGAATTATTTATTGCCTTCATAGCAACCAGAAAAAAATGTAATGTAAGATAAAGAAATCATATTTATAGGAGTTGTACCATGAGATCTTATTTTTTTACTTCAGAATCGGTAACCGAAGGACATCCGGATAAATTAGCAGATCAAATTTCAGATGCTGTGTTGGATGCCATATTTCAAGAAGACCCATTTGGACGAGTCGCATGTGAAACATTAGTTACGACAGGATTAGCTATTGTTGGCGGTGAAATCACCACGAAATGTTATGTCGAAATTCCCAAATTAGTCCGTGAGCTGGTAAAGGATATCGGCTACATCGATGCAAGTTATGGATTCGATGGCGAGACCTGTGGAATTCTCACGACGATCGATCAACAATCCTCAGATATCGCGATGGGAGTCGATCGTGATGGCGCTGGTGACCAGGGCATGATGTTCGGCTTTGCTTCGGATGAAACCGAAGAGCTGATGCCAATGCCAATTCTGCTGGCTCACAAATTGACAAAGCGACTGGCAGAAGTCCGGAAAAAGAATGTTCTGCCATTCCTTCGCCCGGATGGAAAATCCCAGGTGACTATTGAATATGTCGATGGAAAACCGCGCTGGGTGGACACCGTTGTGATCGCTGCACAGCATAGCCCGGAAGTAAAGCTGGCAGATTTGCGCAAGGATATTATCGAGCACGTGATTAAGCCGGTTCTGCCTCCAGAAATGGTAAATAGCCATGAGATAAAGTACCACATCAATCCGACCGGAAGATTCGTCGTCGGCGGTCCCCAGGGCGATGCTGGTTTGACTGGACGAAAAATCATCGTTGACACCTATGGCGGATACGCGCCACACGGTGGCGGAGCGTTCTCCGGCAAAGATCCGACGAAAGTGGATCGATCGGCGAGCTATGCGGCACGCTATGTGGCAAAAAACCTTGTCGCTGCAAAATTGGCGAAAAAGTGCACCATTCAAGTCGCGTATGCCATCGGAGTTGCCGAGCCTGTTTCCATTATGGTAGATTCTCACGGCACTGGAGTGATTTCCGATGCAGAGCTTGAAAAATTGGTCAGAAAGCATTTCGATCTGACCCCCAAAGGAATCATCGAAAAGCTTCAGCTTCGCAGACCGATCTACCGAAAGACCGCTGCTTATGGTCATTTCGGCAGACCTGAGCCAACTTTCACCTGGGAAAAGAACGACATGGCAGAAGTGTTGGCAAAGTAAGCTTTAAATTGCTGTATCGATATTTCAAAGCTTTTAAACAAATACCAAGAAAACCTTACAAGGAGTAACGGAGTTATCGGAGACTCTTTAATGTTCTGGCACAGAAATTTGCTGAGATTTTTCTGGAAGCAATAATCGACGGTGATAAAACTCCGTTATAGCTCCGCTTCCTCTGCTTCTCATTGTAGTGGAATAATATTCATGATAAATTGGATAGGAGGTTGGGTGTGAAATACGATGTAAAAAATATTAACCTGGCACTAG
This sequence comes from bacterium, assembly GCA_025453735.1. Classification (GTDB taxonomy): domain Bacteria; phylum Zhuqueibacterota; class Zhuqueibacteria; order Thermofontimicrobiales; family Thermofontimicrobiaceae; genus JALOPY01. Next base: position 9,421 of record JALOPY010000052.1, read on the forward strand.
CAGGTAAGAAAAGAATTGAATGGGCAGATCATGATATGCCGGTGCTGCAAATGGTTCGCGAGCGTTTTGCGCAAGAAAAACCGCTGACAGGGAAGCGATTGTCCGCGTGTTTGCATATCACCGCGGAAACTGCAAACCTGGCTCGAACACTGAAAGCTGGCGGCGCGGATGTTGTCTTGTGCGCTTCCAATCCGCTCTCCACGCAGGATGATGTTTCAGCTTCATTGGTAAAGGACTACGAAATTCCGGTGTTTGCGATTAAGGGTGAAGACACCAAAACATATTATGACCATATTAAGGCTGCCATCGAGCATCACCCGCAAGTGACGATGGATGATGGCGCTGACCTGGTCTCAAATATTCATTCGGATT
>JALOPY010000604.1 GCA_025453735.1 bacterium
AGAAAACTCCTGATGATTTCCGGGCGCAACAGAATGTAATAAATAACAACAAGTGTGATCAATGTAAAAATAATGATGGGAGCAAGCGTGTAAATGTAGAGCTGCTTTCCCACAAAGTACATCAATCCGATCGCCCCCCAAAAAGTCACTACAGCCATGGAAAAGAGCTTATCCATGAATGCCATGCCGAGGACTTGCACCCAGGGACAGTCTTTGATGAAAAAAGCACGACCAAATTCCCCCAATCTGCCAGGTGTAATAAATCCAAAGGTAAAACCTGCCAGCAACGAATTGAACGTCTCTCGATTGGAAACACCTGGTTTGACCAGGCGAACCAGGTAACGCCACTTATAAAATTGAATATAGATATTGGGAACCAGCAAGATGAGCGCAACTGAAATGCAATACATATTTGCCGAGGAAAATGCCGTCAGCAATTCATGGACATTCACTCGCTTCAGCAACATGATCATCACCGCGGCGGCAATGATTAATTTCAATAAATAAGCCAGCCGGCGTTTAGAGATAAACTTCCTGGCTTTGGGTGCAGTTTCGACAGATTCCAATCGTTTTGTTTCCTGTTAAAAGGTGTTCTCTGAATTTGTGATAAGCGGCTGATTGCCAGATTTGTTCAAACGAAGCCTGATTAGTCAAAGTTCCAAAGGCAAATTGTCCATTTTTATCAAAGCAGCAGGGGACAACCCTTCCGTCAGATAAAATGACGCTGCTATACCACAATCGTGCGCAACCGCTTTTGCGAGGATTCTTGATGACGACTTCCTCACTGTTCATTTGGTAGCGCCGCCATTCCTTTCGAGCTGGCAAAAATTCATCTGCGCTGTCGTTGGACTCAATCTGAAATGTTTTGAACAGCAGCCGATCCACACCGAGTTCTTTGGCTAATTTTTTCATCTCTTCCAGCTGATGCTCATTGGTTCGGGTGACCAGGCATTGGATGAAAATCTTTGGTGTTTTTGATTTCAATTTTCGTCGAATTGAAACAAGTCTTTCGATCCCCTGCAGCACTCGCTGGAAATTGCCGCCCTGCCGATAGCTCGAATATGTTTCCGGATCAGCACCATCGAGCGAGATAATGACCGTATCAATTCCGCTTTCAATGAACTCAGTGACAGAATTTTCATCGTTGAAAAAATGTCCATTTGTGCTGGTCGTGACGTAAATTCGCTTCTGTTTTGCCAGCCGGATAAATTCGATAAAATCCGAATGAAGCAATGGCTCTCCCTGATTGAAAAGCAGCAGGTACCAGATCTTATCCCCGATTTCCTTGATGATCTGCTTGAAAGTATCCAGGCTCATGTCTTTTTTTTCGCGCTGGACGTTGCCCATTCCAGTGATGCATTGGGGACATTTCAAATTGCATCGCGCCGTGGGTTCTATTGTCAGAATCGGCGGGATACCGCACACAATGCTTTTTCTGGTAATCGTTGATAATGCCAATCCGGCAATCGATTTAATGCTGTTGATAATTCGTTTTGCTGAAGCTGCTTTAGCTGTCAAAGTCCAATCAATTTCCTGACTGCCCAATTACCTCACCTTCCCCACAAGATACCATGTCGGATTGAGAAAATTATTGAAAAATCCCATCCGATCATTGACGATTCGGTGAATAACCTGTTCCAAATTATGACGCTGAAGCCAGCCCACGATTTGAAAATGCCGTGGATCGCAGACGAGAGCTTCCGGCTTTTGAAATAGCATTTTTGAAGCGAAACGATTCATAAATTGGATTTCAATCTGGTTCATTTTTAATAATTTAATCAGGCGTCGCAAAGAAAACAGTGCAGCCCAATCGCTCCGTTCTCGTTGGTCCCGCTTGAAAATATGCTTCACCCAGAAACGCACGAGCGGACGTGAAAACAAGGAAACGAATGGCAGTCTCCAATGAGGATCGCTGAATGCATTCAGCGGGGACAGCCTATTCGGTGTGGATATATAAATCAGACTGCTTGGTTTCAGTGAGCTTCTGATCTTTCTGATAGTGGCTTCCGGCTTAGTCAAATGCTCTAGCACATCTTGCAGGATAACAATGTCAAATTCGTGATTGGCACAGAGAACGCCTTCATCCCGCGAATCAAGAAATGTGATTTCAGTATTCTGAAAATTTTGTTTGACCTCAGAATTTGCATCAACCGCGGTAACGATCGCACCCATTTTCAATAGCCATCGAGCAGTCGCTCCATCGCCGCAGCCGTAATCCAGAACCCGTTTCCCCTCTAATTTTGTAAATTTTCTCAAAATGGTGGTGACCAGCCAGCCACGCTCGTCAGCGAACTTTCGATAATTTTCCCAGGTCTGCAGATGCGAAGCCATTTATTTCCACCTGATTTTTCCGAACCAGGATGCCGGACCAATGAACATGTTGGACCCCAGAGAAAATACTTCCCAGAGCAACAGATGTTTTAAATTGCCTGGCTGGTGAAATTTCTTATTGCCCTTGAAAAACATCAAAAAATCAATGACAAGCTTGGTTGATAAAAAAAACGTCGCAAAAGTTATTGGCATTTTTAAAAAGAGCGACATAAAAAAATAGAAAATCAAGAAAAGATTCGCCGCATGAAACAAAAAGTAACCGACCTGCACATCAAAACGATAAAATTTCCCGGCAGAAAGATGGCGCCGTTTCTGCTTGAAAAGCTCGATGATATTCTTCGACTGGTAGCTCGGTACAATGGACTCTGCCTCTGCGGCAAATTGAATTTTCCAATCCGTTTCCCTGTGAACCAGTTGCAGAAATAGATCATCGTCGCCGGACACGCTGCCTGCGATTTTTTGAAATCCATTGACCTGATCATAAACTGCCCGACGATACGCCAGGTTCCGTCCAGTGCAGGTGATGGCGCTG
>JALOPY010000605.1 GCA_025453735.1 bacterium
TTTGCCAAAAGCTATTTGAATTGACGCAAAACGACCTCTGGACACAGGAAATTATGCTCCAGCTTTATGAGAGTTCCGGTGATTGGGACAGCGCCGGCGATATGTTATCGAGGATTCAAAAATTAAAAGGAATTAAAGATAGGCGATTGCTGGCATTGTATAAAGTTCAATCGGGAGTAAAATGTGTTGCAGAGGGAAAAGAGCGTGATGGCAGAATAAAATTTCGTGAAGCCATCAAGCACGATAAAATTTGTCCCCCTGCATATCTCAATTTAAGTGATTCTTACATTCGCGAAAATAGATACGACGATGCGTTGAGCGAGCTGAAAAAGTTTATTTCCCTGGCGCCCCATCTGTCATATTTAGGATTTTCCAGAATTAAAAACATCCTGTTTCACGAAGGCAAATTCAGCGAAGTTGAGGTGATCTTTAAATCGCTGCTGCAACAAAATCCTGAAGATGAATCCATCCGTCTCTCACTGGTCGATATTCTCGAGCGTAAGGGACAGGTCGACAAAGCGATCAATTTGTGCAACCAAATTTTGGAACGAAATCCGGATAACCATCATGCGAAGCGTTATCTTGCACAATTTATGGAACGAATTGGAAAGAAAGAAAAAGCGCTGGACCATGCGCTGCGCTTGATCGACGATTTGATGAAGAAAACAGTCGATCGCTATACCTGTAAATCATGCGGTTATGTTTCTGAAGAACCAGCCTGGCATTGTCCGCAATGCCACAAGTGGAATACTTTTTTAAATAGTTAACTTGCTGTATCGGAATTTTAAAGTTTGCGTCAAAAATACAATGAAAAAAACCTTACAATGAGCAGCGGATTAAGCGGAGCTGAACGGAGTTTTATAAGCGCAAAATAATCCTTCCCCAAAAATCTCTGTGAGTCTCTGTTTACTTCGTTGCTCCTTGTAAGGGAATTTTTTCATTAATCAATGCTCTCAAAAAACGACGCAGCTTCGATGCTCCAAAAAGACGGCGCATTTTCAATGCGCCAAAAAGACGGCGCATTTTCAATGCGCCAAAAAGACGGCGCATCTTCGATGCTCCAAAAAACGGCGCATTTTCAATTTGCGAAGCTATGTTCTTAGTTGATTTTTTATGATGAAAAAAATATTACTCATAATATTTGTTGTAATTATTTTGCATTCAAGCTTTGCCGCAGGGCAGGATATTGAGGCTGACCTGCTGGGCTGGCTGAAGGATAATAGTTTTGAAAAATTGCAAGAACATTTTCAACTGATCAATCGCAAGTATCCAAGCAGTGATGTCACTTTATTTTTGAAAGCTTATATCGAAACAGATGGCGAGCGTGCTGCTCAACTTTACCAGCAATTCATCCAGCGGTTCCCCAAGTCAGAATATACCGACAACGCCTTGCTCAAACTCGCGCAATATTATTATGCTGTTGGATCGTACATCGCAGCTCGAGAATATCTCGATAACCTGATCGACCAATTTCCTAATTCTCCTGCAGTTCCGCTGGCAAAATATTCAGCAGCCCGATGTTTGCTGGCAATGGGCTATTATGATTCTGCCGAAAAAGAGTTGAAAGAGTTTATTAAAAAATTTCCCAACTCCCCGTACAAAATAATGGCGCAACAGGAGTTGAATCTTCCCCGGGAGCAAGACCAGAGCGAGAGTGCAGCAAAAGAAACGGCAGCAGACAAAAATAAATTTGATAAGCTCATTCAATTCAGCCAGGGTCAGGGTCAATACACGCTGCAGATTGGCGCGTTTGGAAAAAGAGATAACGCTGCGAAATTGAAAGAAACTTTTTCGCAAAAAGGATATGATGTTGAAATAACGACCAAGTATCTCAGCGATCAATTGTTGTACCTCGTCTGGATTGGGGAGTTTGAAACCGAAGAGCAGGCACGCCGTTTTGGCGCCGATTTAAAAAATCGATATGATATCACGTTTCAGGTGGTTCGAAAATGATCGAAAGCTATCGCTTTGGAACTATGATAATTTCTGGAAATAGCTGTACCAGCGATGTGATTATTTTTGGCGAGATTGTGAACGCGAATTGGTGGCGACAAAAAGGACATGAATTATCCATCCCGGATATTTCGGATGAGATTGATGAATTCAAGCCACAAGTGATCGTTGTTGGGACGGGCAAATTTGGGATGATGAAAGTTCTGCCTGAAACCCAACGCTTTCTCGATGCTTTGCAGATTCAATTGATTGTCGAGAAAACCGGACAGGCATGGCAGACATTCAATCGCTTTGCTGGCGCTGAAAAAGTTCTCGGCGCGTTTCATCTGACATGCTAATTGCGATGATATTACAAATCGAATCTTTTTTTTTTTTTTGGAAAAAAAAACAAACACAACGCCGCTAAGAAAATATACTCGTTTAGGATTAATCTTTCAGCAAAAAAAATCATAGATATACTGATTCCATCGCTTGGAGCGATGGAATCAGTATGAAATTCTAAACCTTAATGAGTATATAAAGGGCACAAAAGAAAATTAAGATAGTCATTGTTCTTTTCTTAGTGGACTTTCTGCCTGCTTTGTGCCATTGTGTTGAATAACTTTTTGCAGCTTCGCTACGCTGTAGCTAATTCAGACTAAAACTTTGACCGGTCTAAATTGTAAAAAACATGGCGATCAAATTCGGACAATTCATTCAAAAGGGATTAAGAAATCCCCAGGATTTTTTGCGTTTCATTGTGATCTTACCAAAATTTGTCAAACTCTATTTTCGATTGTTTCGGGATCGCCGGGTCGCAATGCATTTAAAATTCATCCTGCTGCTTGCATGTGCTTATGTCATCTCGCCGATCGATTTAATTCCCGATTGGATTGTGCCGATCCTGGGAGGTGTGGATGACCTGGTTGT
>JALOPY010000606.1 GCA_025453735.1 bacterium
AACAGGAAAATCATGATCACGCCATGCAGGGTGAAAAATTGATTATAGGTCTGCGGCTCGATGATCGTTTTTCCTGGGGCTATCAATTCCAACCGCATTAAAAATGCGAAAGTCACGCCCACCGAAAACATTGTGAGCATGGAAAACAGGTACATGATCCCGATCCGCTTATGATCGGTGCTTAAAATCCAGGACAGGATGCCCGTGAATCTGCCTCGTTCCTCTAAAAAACTCACTTCTTTTTTTATATCGATAACTGCCTCATAAGCCATAACGTTTGCCTCGTCGTTCTGATTCGGAAATTGAGACCACAACTGACCGGTCACTGCGAGTGACCTATCAGTATCTATTTATTTCGCGCTTTGGTTTTGATGATTAAAAAGATGGCAAAAACGCCAATTAAAAACAGAATAATCGTACCTGTAATTTTGGTGATATTCATCGCATACGTTCGCCCCTGGGGATCGTAACTGAAACAGTAGAGCAAAACTTTATTAATCGTGGGTCCCACTCGACCTGCGGCTGCCTCGATCACTGCCATTTTCACATCGAACGGGAGGTAGCTGAGTCCCATGATATAGCGAATGATCTTTCCATCGGGAGCGAGGATGATCAACGCCGATGGATGAATAAAATCCTGCCGATCTTTTTTGAATCGATAGCCAACAGATCCCGTGATACTGGCAATATTGTTGATATCGCCCGTGAGAAACCGCCAGGCATTTTCTGGTAACGTCCGCTGAATGGATTTCATAAAATTCATCTTTTTATCGGCGGCATTCTCAGGCGTATCAGTCGGGTCAAAACTGATGGTAATGAGGTTAAAATCAGTAGCTGGCGCCAGATCAATTTTTTCCAACAGCAAAGTCAATTCAGATAACATTCGGGGACAAATCGTGGGACAACGAAAATAAACAAACGAGAGAATCGTCGGTTTATCAACCAGATCCTTCAGAGCAACCGAATCACCCTTCTCGTCATAGAAAAATACATCGGTTGGAATATATTCTCCCAGCTTCTCAACGATGCCGATTTCGACTTCTTGATCATCCGCTCTCGCAAGAAAATAAACTTGCGCCATGACCAAAACAATCAAAGCAAAAATAAAATGCCATTTCATTTCCTACCTCACGTTTTGGTTTCATTTAACCAAAGCTTTCAACTGCAAAATGCCAACTGCTGACTGGCGACTGAAGACTGCCAACTGCTCACTGGAGACTGAAGATTGTTGACTGCCAACTGCTCACTGATTACTGATCACTGGCAAACTGGCTTTATACCCGGTCGCATTGATCGCCGCCACCAATTCATCCAGCGAAATCTTACTGCTGTCGTATTTCACAACCGCCATTGCTTTTTCATGATCCGCTTTAATCTCGAAAACTCCATCCTTTCGGATCACCTCAGTTTCGATATGATGCTCGCAACTGCCACAGGTCATACCCTGGACAGGGATGCTGGCTTCGGTGATGATGGGTTCGGATTTAATAGTTTTCTGAGAGCCATCGCCACAGGAGCTGACTACAAAAAAAATAAACAGCACCATAAAAAAGGCGAGAAGAATGTTTCTGGAGTATAAAAGAGGGCAGCTTCGATTTGAAATCATAATCATCTTTCAGCCTTATTATTTTGATAATTCGTTTATAATTTGTTACATGAATATTATAAAATTATTCAGAAAATGTCAAGCGATTTTTTCAGAGTGAAGTAACATCTCAATTATTGATGAGTGAAAAAGCCTAAACCTCAGAGGTTTCTAAAAACCTCTGAGGTTTTACACCTGCAACTGAGATATTACAGAGCGAAAGAGATGTGATTCATTCTTCCAGAATGACCGGCAAACCTTCCATCATCATGATTTTCAGCGCATTGGTAGTGGGACATGGTCCAGGGTGCAATTTATAATCGAACACCATTTTTCCGCCGACGACCTCCTCGCGGAAATGGAAGTTGGTGATGTTCGAAAACTGATTTGCCAGTTTAGTGAGTTCCAGATCGTGAGTTGCAATCAATCCTAAGCCATTTTGACTGACAAGATGTTGAATGTATGAACGACTGCCGATAAGCCGTTCGCGATTATTCGTCCCCCTGAAAATTTCATCGATCAGGAAAAGCACCGGATATTGCAAATCATTCTGGAGCGCGTCCAGCAATGAGCGTAACCGTTTCACTTCCGCGTAGAAGAAGGAGCATCCATCGACGATGGAATCATTGATTTTGATGCTGGTAAAAATTTGGAACAACGATGTTCGAAGATGTGCAGCATTGACAGTCCCACCTGCATAAGCGAGGCATAAATTCACGCCAATGGTTTTTAAAAATGTGCTTTTGCCAGACATATTTGACCCGGTGATCAAATATACTTCTCCCCTATTGTTAATCGAAAAATCATTGCATATTTTTTGTTCTGCTGGAATCAAAGGATGCCCCATATTTCTGACTTCAACAAATGGGAATTTTGAATTTCCTGGCTCCAGATTTATAATATCCGGGAAGCTGTAATCAGGATTCAAATAAGCAAAATTGGAAAGCGCAATCAAAGCTTCGAGTTCTGCCCAGGTGTCCACCCATTGGGGCAAAATTATTTTCATCTCATCACGATAGCGATGGATGAAGCGGGCAAAAAAGAAATCCCAGGGAAAAATCAGATTCAGCAGGATTGCGATGATTGGATTCATCCGCATTCCGACCGCAGCAGTCACAAATTTTATTTTGCGTAGTTGTTTTGACGGGACGATCTTCGGGTCGAGAAAAGCACTGCACATTTCTTTGAGATGCACGTTGTTACGATACGGATAGGATTCCAGGTAGCGCAACACCTGCCGGAACTTTGTCAATTCATCATCGATGTGAAAA
>JALOPY010000607.1 GCA_025453735.1 bacterium
AATGGATTGATAAACTGACGAATACACATACGTTGCAGAGGCTTCCATTTTTTCGAGAAATACCAGGCCGGCCGGGTTCCATGAAGCGGCGGTCGCATCATCTGCGCCGCCGATGAACGCTCCGCCCATGCCGCGAGCTCTTGCCCCTGCTCCGATAAAATTAAAATCGAGCACCCCCTGGGCACACACCTGGTCGCCGCTAATCGTTATTAACAATAAGCCCAAAACCAAAATTGAAAAATATTTTGCTTTCATAAATCCTCCTGCTTCGTTAATGATCCTATTTCGTAATGATTTTGTTCCCTACTTCAAACACACCCGATTTTGTTTTTATGACCTGTCCGACAGAATATTCTGGAAACACCTGGTTGAGCTTAATTTCACCCAACTCTTCCGTCTCTTTTCCCAGCACTTTTTTCGTTATGGGGTGAATTATTTCCTTGCCTTCGTGATAAACGATGCATTTCATTCCTTTTTTCAAACCGTTATTACCGCCAATATCTAATGTCAATCGATCCCCACCGACACTGATCACATAACCTTCTACCAGGGGCAGGTCCTGGGAAATTTTCAACGCAAGCTTGTTGATCATATCTTTTAAATCTTGAATCGAAGTCCGTGCGCTTATTTCATCCTGCGCGGTGATAATTTCAGCAGTTTCCGTATCGATGAGACGGGCATCAATCGCGATATTCGCACCGGCACGGGTGACAGTTCCAAGAACGATGGCGTCCACGCCGATGCCTTTTCCGATCTCGGCAGCGGTAGAGGCATCCAGCACTCCCGCCATGCCGAGCTTTTGCTCTTCTAAAATTTTTTCTAATTGCGTCCGCTCAAATAATTTGAACCGGTTAAGATTAAAAAATGTGGTCATCATCTGCTCGACAACATTGATCTCTCCCATCTCGGTGCCCAATCCCTTGGTTTGAAAAGGAAGGACCGCGAGCCCCATTCGCTCTCCGACCCGATGAATGACTTCCGGGGGGGTAACAACTGGCGGTGGTGGTGGCGTGATCTTTTTTTCTTCCACGGGTTTCACTGGAGTTTGAATCGGCATTTGAACAAATGGCTGACCGGAAACCTTAGCGAGATATTCCTGGGCTCGTGCCGAATATTCATGTTGCAGAGAGAGACGCAATTCCCGCTCTGCCACATCATTTTTGCCCAGGTGATAAAAACAAATTCCAATCTCCCGGTGGGGAAAATATTCAATAAAATGCATGCCGTACGTTTTTATTTTTTTGGTATCCTGGTATTGGATTTTTACAGCCTCTTTGAAGTTTTCAATCGCTTTTGCCCAATTCCCAGTTTGCATTTCCTTGAGTCCGTCCTCGTAATAATTGTACCACTTGCCTCCAGCTATCAAAGATGAGTACGCAACGAGAAGAGATAGAATGATCAAGAAAATAATTTGATTTCGTTTCATAGCCTTCTTCCAGGATTAGATTAGAAATTTAATCTAGATAAGAACCTGATTTTTCGGTGAAAGATATTAACAAAAAGCCAAAAAGTCAAGTGAATTTTAATTAACTTAAAATTTATTCTTCTTCGAAATCAATCAGAGCATGAACGTTATATCGTTTTAATTTTTCACGACCTTTCAGGAACGACAATTCAATGAGAAAACAGATCCCCATAATGTTTCCTGACAATCGTTCCACTAATTTTGCAGCAGCGGCTACTGTTCCACCTGTTGCCAATAAATCATCGATGATGAGGACATGCTGACCGGGTGAAATTGCATCTTTGTGAATTTCAACAGCATCGCTTCCATATTCCAATTGATACTCTTCGCGAATTGATTCAGCAGGCAATTTTCCCGGCTTTCGAACCGGAACAAAGCCTTTGCCCCATTCATGCGCCAATGCCGCGCCAAAGATAAATCCCCGAGATTCGATTCCGACAATTACATCGATATCAGCGGGATTATACTGATTAGCGATAGTATCTATTGATTGTTTGAATGCTGTTGCATCTTTGATGAGTGTCGTAATATCTTTGAAACCGATTCCTGGCTTGGGAAAATCTTGAACATTGCGAATTTTTTGCTTCAAATCTTCCATAAATTTATCGCTCCGTTTTCTTTAAATTGCTTTTTGCTTGCGATACAGACTTGACAGAATAATAGAGACGTTGCTTCGCTTTTGCTGAAATTGTAATGGCTAAATTGTAATCCTGAAATCGTGATACTTGCTTGCGAAGTTAAGCCAGGTGATCTGAATATCGGTCACCCGCGAGGAACGATTGCCAACTCTCAAAACTGCAATCAATTCCTCGATCAATCCCCTGTCCCCTTCCACTTCGACTTCGACATTTCCATCGAACAGATTTTTGACATAGCCGGACAATCTTAACTTCTTTGCTTCACGTTCGACAAACCAGCGAAAACCAACTCCCTGGACCAGACCCGTTACAATGATGTGAGCCGCAGCATCCATTGCTTCATCACCTAGTTTTGTTTTGTTTCGATGAGCAGAAAAACTGTTTCGACCGCTTCAGCAGGGCTGGCGCTCTGAATAATTCCATTAATTCCTTGCCAGGTTTGAAGCCCCACGATTGGCTTTCCGAATGCCAGTGCGAAAGCAATCTCCGATAGCGTGCCATATTTGCCGCCAATTGCGATCAATGCATCAGCAGTGCGGACGATGATGCTATTTCTCGCTTCGCCAATTCCGGTCACAATCGGAATATCAACAAACTTGTTGGCAGAAAATTTATCAATGCCTGGCAATACTCCGATAGTCGTACCTCCCTCCTGTTTTGCCCCACGACAGGCTGCTTCCATCACACCGCCAAGCCCGCCGCAGATTAGAATTGCTTTTCTTTGGGCGATTTGATAACCAACTTCTTCTCTTTTTGACTTCATCATTTTGTTCGAGGTCTCGGAATAATCGCTACAAATTGTTCACCATCCATATCATTTACAAATTCAATATCTGGTTGTTCACTCAAGGCACGAATAATTCCCGAACCAAGCCCGCGATACGGCAATATTTTTGCGGCAAACGAAGCGATCACCGGGTTTCGTATTGCTGAATTGCCATGTTTGATATTTTCAACAGTGAGCCCATTGGGCAAACTGCCCGGATTAATAATCTCAATCCGATCATCAAAAATCAAAAGTCGAATCGGGGCGCTCTTGAAATAATCCCTGTGGATGATCGCATTTTGGAGCAGCTCTTCCAAAGCGGTTTGTGAAACTTCTAATATGCCTAAGGTATTGAAGTTTTGTCCCTTTTGAAGTTTATGCAAATTTCGCAACAAGAATCCAAGCCCTGTCCGGAATTGATATTCCAGATCACCTTCAATATCTTCACTGTCTCGATAATCCTTTCCGCCGATAAAATTTCCGAAAAAACTGACAGCTTTGATGGCAAAAGCCGGTCGGTATTTCATCGGGCGCTTTCCAAACAACAGCAATCCGGCTTGATTGAGCACGCCATTCTTAGCCAGATGGAGATTTTCTAACAACGTCTCAATTGGAATTTTGAATTCCGATAATTCTTTATGATACACGTCTCGAATATAGCGCTCAAATTTTTCATTGTTCAAATCATGGACAGAAGATTCTTCGACAAGGATTTCATCGGCATAGATTTTTCGACTACTTTGAAAGAGTCGTTGTAACTCCTCAGGCGCGGTTACTTTTCGTTTATCAGCGCCGTTTTTAATCCAAAAAGCGCCCTCGTTATCGCAATAGGGCTTGTTTATCCCTTCTTCAACAAAAACCAAAATGAGCTTTTTTTCTTCGATCTCGATATTTTCCGTAATGACATTGATGGCCGGTTTAACATTATTGGTCGCCGCATTCGAAATAATTTGATTCGCCGTATTGATCTGGGTGGAGCTCAATCCGATCAATTCTCTCTTGTCGTTCACCCCAAAGACAAGCAAGCCACCCCTCGAATTAGAAAAAGCAACCAGCTCCGCTGCCAGTTTCCCGGCATCGGATATTTTTTCTTTAAATTGGTGTTTGCTATCTTCTCCCAATTTAATAATCTGAATTAATTTCGATGCTTCCATAGTGTAAATCCGAAAATTTAAAACGTGCTCTATTGTATATTCTAAAATCGAATCATGGTTTTATCCGGTAAATCGTCCTCGGAAATGGAATAGCTTCACGAATATGCTTGTTGCCGCAAATCCAGGTGACCATTCGCTCGATCCCCATACCAAATGATGAATTTTCGCTTCCAGCACTTTTAAATCATCCTCACGCTGTCCGCCGCCAATAATTTCGCCGTACCCCTCTGGCGCTAACACATCCACGCACAACGCCTTTGATGGATCGGATGGATCATTCTTCATGTAGAATGCCTTTACTGCCGAGGGATAGCGATGCACCATCACGGGGCGATCAAATTTTTCAGACACCACAGTCTCATCCGCAGCGCCAAAATCATTGCCATCCATGAATTCAATTCCAGCATTTTTGATAATTTTCACAGCGTCATCATAGCTAATTCGCGGGAAGGGTCGCTTCACGTTTTGCAATTTGGTGACATCGCGCTCCAAAATTACCAACTCGTTCGCACATTTTTTGATAGTGGTCTGGACAATATATTCGACAAATTCTTCAGCCAGATCCATATTCCCATCCAAATCGCAATACGCCACTTCCGGCTCGATCATCCAGAATTCGGTGTCTTGGATTTTTCCGCCCGAAATGTGGGACCGAAGCAGTACACCTTGCCGAACGCCATCGCAGCGGCTTCCATGTAAAGCTGCCCGCTCTGGGTGAGATAGGCTTTGGAATCGAAATAATTAGTCTCAAATAACGTTGATGTTCCCTCGCACGCTGCAGGCGTAAATATCGGCGCATCAACCAGGGTAAATCCATTGCCATCGAAAAAATCGCGGCAGGCGCGAATTACTGTATGGCGAATCCGCAGCGTGGCGTGCTGTTTCGACGACCGGAGCCACAGATGTCGATTATCCATGAGAAATTCGATGCCATGCTCCTTCGGCGTGATCGGGTATTCTTCTGCCTGATGGATAAGCTCGACATGTTTCACCTGAATTTCAAATCCGATCGGCGAACGTTTATCTTCAACAACTTTCCCGGTTACTTTTATCGATGATTCCTGGGGTATCGTGTCGCATAATGCAAATACAGCTTCTGGAACTTCGGCTTTAGACACGACAGCCTGGATCGTCCCCGTGCCATCCCTGACCATAATAAAATGTAATTTTCCACTGGAGCGGCGGTTGTACAGCCAGCCGCTAATCGTTACATCCTGACCTGCAAATTTTGCTATATCTGTCACATAAGTTTCATTTCGCATCCGTGCTTCTCCTCTGTTGATTTTGTCATTCGGCAAGTTGTTGAGTGAGTTAAGTGCGTTAAGTAGGTTAAGTATTACCAAATCACCCAATTGCCAAATCGCACAATTAACTAACTACCCCCATCTCTCCTCTTTCGGTCCACGCAGCATCAGCTCCTTCAATGCATCACGGGCATCTTTATCTTGAAATAAAATTTGATAGACTTGCTGTGTGATCGGCATTTCGACATGATATTTTTGGCTGAGCTGAAACGCGGATCGGGTTGTTTTCACGCCTTCAGCCACCATGACCATCTCTTTCAAAATATCATCCAGCTTTCGTCCTTTGCCGATCTGCTCGCCCACATAGCGATTGCGACTGTGACGGCTCATGCAGGTCACGATTAAGTCACCCATGCCTGATAAGCCAGCAAAGGTAATCGGATCTGCGCCCATAGCCGTGCCGAGCCGAACGATCTCGACCAAACCCCGCGGTTGGAGCGCGGCTTTGGTGTTATCTCCGAATCCCGCGCCATCACAAATTCCTGCCGCGATGGCGATGATATTTTTCAAAGCGCCGCCAAGCTCCACACCAATAATATCCTGGTTCGTATATACCCGCAAAAATTCATTCATAAAAATTTGCTGGATTAATTCTGCGGCTTTGAAATTGACGCTGGCAGACACGATGGCGGTGGGAATTCGGCGACTGACTTCTTCAGCATGACTCGGACCGGAAAACGTGACGATGTTATCATCATTCGCCCAATGAACCGTTTGCTTCAGCACCTCCGACATTCGGAGTAACGTATCGTTCTCA
>JALOPY010000608.1 GCA_025453735.1 bacterium
CGACCATCAAAATAATAATTTAGTCATTATGACTGATTCCATCTGGGGAGCAATTCCCAGAAGTTGATAAAAACCGTTGAAACGGTAAAAAGCGTTTATTTGCTACTCACACACACCATGATAAATCATGGTGTTTGTCTCAATCCGATTTGGACTAACACCATAATTTATTATGGTGTTAATTTGAAATAGCAATGTCGCATTACCAACTTTTAGGATTTGCACCCTTCCATTTGCCGGCTGGCGGATGGAATCAGTTGGCATGCGCCAGTCTCGTTTAGAAATTTGATAATTATGATTCCAAAACCTTGCTATTAAAATCTTCGATCAACCGATCCCATATCGGGACGATAGAGAACCTCTCCTCCCAATAGCTGTTATCATACCATTGCGCGTTCAATTCTTCGACATTTTTTCCCTGCTGCTCGACCCAGGTAAAATATTTCAGATTGTGAATTGCCTTCTTGTCATAATATGAAAGCTCTTTGATATAATCAATCCCCTGGTTTTTCACAATTGAATGCCAGTCAATTTCTGCCTGTTGAATCGTATATTCGCCCCACATTTCTTTCATCTCTTTCAATCTGGAACGATAGAGCTCCACGGAATCCGTAAAAATCGTGAAGATAATATCGTTTTGAGAGTATTCATAATATTTGGATAGCTTAATCCCGCTTAATAGATTGCAAATTGACGAGATTCCCAATAGCGACAAATTTTGCAATGTTTCATCGGGCAAGCCCGATTTTCTCAGAAATTCAATTCCTGCTGGCTCGTTAAACAGACGAAGCACACGAAGCGTGTACTCATCATTTATGGCGCAAACAAAGTCTAAATTTTTGACATTATGAATCCAGGGAACATGCTTATCGCCAATTCCTTCGATTCGATGCCCGCCAAAGCCATTCATCAACAAGGTCGGGCATTGCAAGGCTTCCGAAGCTAGGACTCTTATGAGTGGAAATTTGATCCGTAAATAATCGCTAGCAGCAATGGTTCCGGCCGATCCAGTGGCGCTGACATAGGCGCTGAGGCGTTCTCCGGGCGCTTTGATCTGGTGGAATAAGGTTTCTAATGTGTAGCCTGTAATTTCGTAGTGCCATATCGCATTGCCAAACTGGTCAAATTGATTGAAAATCAGATATTCATCGCTTTTGGCTTCCAGCTCATGGCACTTGTCATAAATTTCTTTGACATTACTCTCGCAGCCAGGAGTCGCATAGACTTCGGCTCCCCGTTCCTTCAGCCAGGTAAATCGCTCCTGGCTCATCTCTTCCGGCAGGATGGCAACAGAATGAACGGAAAGCAGGTTGGAATTAAAAACTCCGCCGCGGCAATAATTTCCGGTCGATGGCCAGACTGCTTTGTGATAATCCGGATTGAATCGGCCGGTAACGAGGTATGGCGCCAGACACCCATACGTCGCGCCGACTTTATGCGCGCCGGTCGGAAAATGCTTGCCAATAAGTCCGATAATTCTCGCATTGATTCCAGTGATTTCCCTGGGAATTTCAATATAATTGATCTTTCCACATCGCCCTGTTTCTAAATCATTGCACCAATGAATTCGGAACAAATTTAATGGATGCAATTCGTTGATGTCAATCTTTTCAAGTTTTTGTTGAAGTTCATAGGAGATTGTATTAGGATGCTTCAATTGCTGAAACGTGGGTAAAATGATATGTCGCTGCTTGCAGCGTTCTATCGTTCGTCGCAGATAGTCTTTATTTATGATTTTCCAGTCCCAACTTTTCATGAATAGGCTCTTAAATAGGTTTGTAAATTGTTTGAAATTTGATTCTTGAAGTTTGAAATTTATTTGGATTTTGTTTTTTGAAATTTGGAATTTCAGCTATAATTTTGCCATAAACTGAAACACATAATCCTGTAGTCCCGGCAGATTTTCATGCCCATAATCGGGAAAAAGCACCATATCTTTCTTTGACTTGATTTTATTATACGCGGCAAATTGCGTTGATGGCGGACAGACCGTATCCATTAATCCGACCGCCATGAGCACCTCTCCTTGAATTCTCGAGCAGAGATGCTGCACATCGATATAGCCAAGTTTTGTAAATATTTCTTGCTCTCGTTTGTGAAGCGGATCAAATTTGCGGAAAAATTCTTGCAATTCTTCATACGCATGTTGCGCCAGGTCAATTTCCCAGACACGTTGATAATCACAAAGAAACGGATAAACCGAGGCGACTCGTCTTACTTTCGGTTCTAATGCAGCACACGCAAGCGCCAATGCGGCGCCCTGGCTTGCCCCCATAACGCCAATGCGTGTCTCATCCACCTCAGGCATTTGCATGATCACACGAGCAAGCTGGACCGTATCAAGAAAAATCTGGCGATACAATAACCTGTCAGGAGCATCATCAAGCCCGCGGATGATATGTCCTTTCAGGGTATTTCCTTTAATGCCGCCGGCATCTTCTGATAATCCTCCCTGCCCGCGACAGTCCATCGCCGCAACAGTATAGCCCAGGGCAGCATATCCAAGTTTATCGAACCAATCACCTGATGATCCACTGTAACCATGAAACATTAGTATAGCAGGATGAGGTTTTTGGCTATTTGAGGGTCTTAAAAGCTTGGCGTGTATGCGAGCTTCACCGGTCCCGGTAAAAAATAAATCCAGACATTCAGCGTAAGGTGTTTGGAAATCAGAAGCAACTGTTTCCACCTCAGGATCGATGCTATGAATTTCAGCGATACCTGATTCCCAAAATTTACTAAAATCTTCCGGCTTCGGATTTTTTCCCTGGTAGCTTTTTAATTTTTCCAACGGCATATCGAACATTAACGGCATTGTCGTTCTCCTTCTCCTGTTTATACTTATTAAG
>JALOPY010000053.1 GCA_025453735.1 bacterium
GAATGGATGATTAATTTATCCGGTCGAACTGCTTTGACTTTTACCGCTTGAGCCGTTGCTGTTGGAATGACGCCGAAATTTTTTATCTCAATATCGAGCCAGCCAATGACTCCATTTTTCGAATCCATAATTTTCGTTTTCAAATTGGCAGATGTTTTAATCACCTGGGCTTCTGTTTCACCCGAACCAGCGAAACCATAGATCGGGGTAAATTCGGCTTTCGTCAATTCCAGCCTGGGCAATTCGCTCGCCACATAGAGATGAAATCGGGTATTCTTCAGACAGTGTTCCTCGAGATAGCGTCCCGGCGGAGTTCGGCGCATGAATTTGGCGTAGCTGCCACCGATTTCAATATCGCCGAATTGGGGATGTTTGAACGACTTCCAATCGACCCAGCCCTCGCCATCCAATTCTTCATCAACCCAGCGGAGCGCTTCTTTTTCTGACACATCTCCATCGTCATTATAATCAGCTGGAACTCCCCACAATTCAATTAAAAACGAAGGAAGACCTAACATCGAATAAGTGTAAGGCGGAAACTGTCCCACACCCCCATTAAGGGTCGGACGATATTCGAGAATGTGAACGCCTCGCACTGCCAGAATTTGATACATAAAAGCATCCCTCATCCGATCAGCTTCGACCGAGACGGTGAGAAAATCTTTCATCAGCACTTTTTCTTGTTCCGACATCTCAGGAAGCTGGGGAACCCGTCGGGATTGTCGTCGTTGGGCTTGCTGGTCCAACTCCCCCATTTTGGCATCCTTGCCCAGCGCCATCATAATCAGCTCGCCGCTATTGTGATAATGAAACACGCCATTGATATTGGGATGATCCCGAAAAAACTCGATCACGCCGCGAGTCTCCGGCTCGGAAAGCGGATAGGGCCAGCCGTTCTGAATGCCGTAATCGTAGGGAAAATTCCTCGCCATGTCCAATCCGCCAGGAATATCCTCATTCATCCGTCCGTCATTGTCATTATCGATCCCCTCGGTGCCGAGCAGCGTCCAGCCGCCGGGCGGGTCTTCGGGCTTGACCATTTCCATCAAACGAGGATCTTCGGCGCTGATTTTCCATCTGCCATGCGGATCTTTGATGCGCATCATGGAGATTTCGCCATCGTTGTTCAGGTCTTCTTCCGGGTCTTCATCGAACAAGCCATCGCCATCGTTATCGATCGGGCGATAATTCCAGCGGGGATGATGCATGGTGTTCGCCTCGGAAATGAATGAATTCATCGCATCAGGATTAACTGACGGGCGAATGTAGAACACAATCCGATCCAGTAGATCAGTTACGAACTGGTCGTTGCCGAATCGGGTCAACAGATACCAACAGGTATAAAGCGGCACCATCATGCCGTTGACCTCGTTGCCGTGAATATTGCCATCGATGTAAAAACCAGGCTTATCCAATGGCTTTCCGGTGTTGGGATTGGCGATCTCCATGATCCACAATTCTCTGCCGAGACGGCTTTTTCCTGACGAAGATAGTTTTGCCAGGCTGGGAAATTTTGCTGCCAGTCCTTTGAGGATGTCTGTCATCTCCTCATAATTTTGGTAGTGCTTCCAATTCACAAAGAATTGTTCTTCGCCGTGGCTTTTGCCTGGCGAGCGTTGCTGGCTTAATCCGATCGAAGTGATCAAAAAAATCATGGCAAAAAGAATTAAACTGAACAACGATTTATGCATGCCTTCGCCCTCCGTTTTAATGATTTAAATTCTGAATTCAAAGTGTAATCTAATTTTTTAAATTGCAGGAGCTTCGCAAAGAAAGCGTAAGAAAGAGATAGATCAAGATTTATTTTATTAAAAAAACAATTGAAACGCAAAATGAGCTTCCCAATTTTGTTGAGTCAAGAATCCTTGTAGGAAAGGTATCAATTTATTCTATAATACCAAATTCATTCAATATAGTCAATGTTATTTTTGAATTTTTGTATTGGCAGATGAAAAAATATGAAGTGATTGGCATTTATTTTATTAGGAGGCTAAATTTCATGTTGACAAATTGAGAAAAAAGTGTATATTTGTAAAAAAATGACTTCGAAGAATATACTTGAGGTACGAGGAAGTTTAAGTTGTTTCAAAAACCTTAACGAAAGGAATTCTCATGAAATTGCTGAAATTTTTTGCATGCGTGTTAATGTTAGTCATTTCGACAAATGTTGTCGCAGGTTCATTTGAGGCAAAAAAATATGAATTTGGAATTTCGTCTGGCGTTTTGTTCACCGGCAATGTCTATATTTCGCTTTATGGGGACAACGTCAAACAGAATAGCAATTTCTTATTTCGGGGCTATGCTGATGCGTTTATCATCCCTCAATTGGCGTTCGGGTGCTATTTCAACTATTCCACGCTCAATCTGGATGAAGATATTGAGGTTTTTGGCAAAGCGATCAAAAAATCTGGCACGCCCATCTGGGAATTCGGAGGCACCATAAAACCACGCTTTATTATCAATGAAAGAATTGCCATCAAGCCTGGATTTAGTGTTGGACACCGGCGTTTCGCAGGCGATAATGATTTTTCAAAATGGAAGGGATTGGCATTGAATGGGAGCTGCGAGCTCCAGTACTGCTTATCCGATAAGTTGAGGCTTTTTGAGGAGACCGGATTTCTCTATCAGCCGTATGGTGGCAATGTGGATACAGACGTTACTTTCGATCCGATAGTTTATGTTGTGTTTGGAGTCGCGTTTTAATAACCACTTTTATCGTATCAATTTCTCAAGCAGGTGGAAGTCGCAAAGCCAGCGCAGCCTTGTTCGGCAATGCGCGATAGATCGCTAATGCATCATTCTTCGAGATGGTTATCTCGATCCAATACGGATATTGAGGAGTGGTGCGATAAAATAAAGCAAGAATTGTGTCCTTAGTTATATTCAGGAATACTATTTTTTGATAGAAACATCTTCGAAGCAATCCCCATAAAGTAATTGACTCCACTTGCTTCACTCTCAGGAATAGGTTGCGATCGAATTGCATGGTAAAATAAATATCGGGCTTATCCAGCGCCGCCGGTTCGGTTTTGTATTTTTTCGCTTCGATCGTGTCTTTGGGAGCTTTGCGGATTTTAATCGGAACTTTTTCGGTTGTTGCCCATTCGTCCTTCAGTGTAAACGGCTCAGCCAGCCAATCGAAGAATAATGGAACTGCTTTGATGTGCTTGAAAGCATGACTCAATTTGTAGTGATGAATTTTGCACTCACGAATAGTTACGCCTTGAATATTTAATGAAACCACGCTATCTGCCAGGTTCACAATCAAATTAATTGAATCCCGATTTGCCATGGCAATCTGAGAATTTAAAAATAATTCTTCACTTTTGAGATCGGCCATTTTATTTGAAAATTTTTTTAAAACTTCAATTTGATCAACTTCTGTTTCCGCAGGAATAAAAAAATTTAAATTGGAATTTTGGGTGCTCATAACCGGCAAATTAATTTTCAATGGCAGGATCACTGCGATGGCAAAAATTATAAGGGCTGGAATTGCCAGGAAAATCCAAAAATATTTTCTGGTATGTGGATGCTCATGTAAAAATTTGAAATGAACGGTTATCCCATTTTTGAAAGAGACTATTAATTGTTGCAGCTTTTGTATTACTCTCCTGATAGATGCCGCGCAACGACGAAAAATTGACATAACCATCCTTAATAAATAAAAACCTTTGAGCCAACTTTCAGTGCTTGATACACGATTTCGAGCTCTTTATCTCCCAGTCGAACGCAGCCATGGGTAACGGGCAAGCCAAGATACCTCTGGTAGAGCGTTCCATGAATCAAATAGCCATCTCCCAGGCTTAACGCATAATCGCCCAGGACCCCACGCTCAAATCTTTCATGGGAATCCGGCTCTGGGACCGGCAATCCTTCTTCAATAAACGCCCAATCTGGCATGCGCCAGACCGGATTTTCGATTTTATTTTGAATTCGGAACACCCCACGAGGTGTTTTGAAAATCCATTTTTCACTGCCATCCGCGGATTTCAATAAAATATAGCTCCCTGTCGAACACATTCCCTGGTGCAATAGCTTGTCGCCCGATTTCAAATAGATCAAATGTTCGGAGGTATCGATGATTAAATATGCCTGACGCGGGGTAAGCTGACTCACTTTTCGCTGCAAAATTGCAACAGTTTTCTGTGATTGTTGCAGCACCCGCTTTAATTGTGCGGCATTGACTTCCGAATGTCCAATATACAAATCACTTTTTGCTGGCAAAAGAAATAAGCCCCATTCACGGAATATCGGGGCGAGACTGATAATTAACAATGACAACAGCATTCCCATTCCCAGCCCAACTTTGATTGCTTGAAGGATTGGCTTTGATGTTTTCGGTTTGACCTGAGCATCATTCTGGGGTTGCTCCGGCTGTTCGGGTTCGAATTGCTGCCGATTTCTTTTGACAATTATATTCATAGATTTTATTGCTGATTTTTCGAATTCGAGTGTTGTGATTTGCTATTTTTAGAATTCATCCCATTCAGTGACCCGACGATCGTCACCGGCGTTCCGATTGTGACTTTGTTGAAAATCTTGTCCAGATCTTCGTTCTTCAAAGCAACGCAGCCCTGGGTCCAATTGATGCCTTTTCCGCCTTCGCCATGAATTTCGATCAAGCCGCCGATTTGGGCATTGCTGGGCAATTCGCCTCGTTTTTTTGCTTCATTAAATTTTTGGACATCGGTTTCATTCGGATAATTTATCACCAACGCTTTATAATATTTGCTCTGTCCATTCTGAATCTTTTTCTGAATATGATATTGACCTTCCGGCGTGGCGTTATCACCTTTTTGTCGCTTATGCCCGATCCAATTCTTCCCCAACTCGATTGAATATTTCTGCACCAGTTTTCCGCTGTCGTAAATATAGCAGGTATGGTCAATCTTATCCACGATGATCGCCACGTCTTCATTCTCTTTTGATTGGCTGATGGTCTCCTCAGCCCATCGCCGCCAGATTGGAATATGCTTGAAATAATCATTCAACATCTCGGAGACTTCTTTGCCTGATTGACCAATAAACGCTTCTGCCAATCTAAATTTATCAACAGCTTTTCGGTAATCCTGTCGTTCTAAAATATATTTGCCTTCGAAGATTAACAATTCACCTCGCGTCAGCTTGCTTCTCGATGATTCGTCGATGGGCATTTGCTCAAAGCTGGCTCGAAATTCATTGATTTTTTCCTGGAGCAAAATTGACTCAACTTTAGCTACGTTCTTTAATGAATCGCGAGCCTGGATCGATTTGTGTTTCGCTTGTTCTGCGAGCGTTACAATCTGGTCAGCCAATGTCTCTAATTTCTGAAATTCCCGTTGAAAAAAAGGCTTTTGATTTTCCAGGCGCCAGGTCGTCATCAGGCGGTCCCAATTATTTTTTGCCTCCTGAAACGATTTGGCAGCGTAGCTTTCGGCTTCTGCCTTGCTCGCCTCGCTGAGAGCGATGCGGCTCATCTCTATTTTTTGTAACGGCGGTTTTGGATACAAAACATTCATTGCAACCAGAAAAATCATCATCATCATGCTGCTTAATCCTATGATCAAAATTCCTTTATGACTGTGTAACATCTTCTGGCATTAACTCCACTTTTTCTCGCTGTGTTCCAATAAGACTCAATCAATAATCAGATCAGCAAATTCAATAATAAATAAAACCTCGGTTAGCGTCTGAAATAACAACTAACCGAGGTTTTTTTCTCAATGCCTATAAAAAGTGTTCTAACTTGATTATAACGATGTTAATTTATTTGCCCATTTTTTTGGCAATGGCTTGTGCGAGCTCTTCTTTAATTTCATTGACTTTCTGCAAACCAGCCATCAATTTATCTTTCGCGCCCATGAAGTCGCTTTTATTCATCAGGTCAGTGACTTCAACCAGAGAGTTATCAACGGTTGTCAGTTCGCCCTGGATGGCTTCAAGAACTTCTTTGCCTTCTTTGCCTTTGGGAGCTTTTTTCAGCAATGCTTTCGCTTCTGTTAAGCCGTTTTGCAAATCAGTAAACAACTGTTGCGCCTCTGCTTTAACTTCTTCTTTCTTCGCATCAACCTGGGAAGTGATATTATTTGCCAGCGTGGTCGCTGCTTCCAACAACTTCGCGGCTTTATCATAATTTCGGGTTAATGCAAATTTCGAGTTTTGGGTTTCAATTTCAGCCATTGCTGCATTTAAAGAATCCTGGGCGGCTTTGAATTCACCAGCCAGATAACGATCGGCCTCAGCTTGCTTTGCTGCATCTAAAGCTGCTTTTGCTGCATCAACAGCTTGCTGTGGTGGTTTCGCGCAGCCACCTACTAATGCTACTGCCAGAATTAAACCTAACGCTAAAAAGAAATACTTACGTAACATAAAGGTCCTCCTTCATAATGAGTTTAAGAAATTAGCAATTATATCACTTTTCATTATATGTTTGAAAATGCTTTTCCACTATGATTAGAGATCTGACGAAAATATTAATATAATCAAAATCATATTAGTACCAGGAAGGGATCAATAAATTAAATCCCTGTGACCAAGCTTATTATAGGCGATGAGATCAATTATAGTGGACAACATTATGAAAAGAGATAATAAAGTGATTCTCCCTCTTATATTTTAAGATAAGAGATTTCCAAATAAAAATTCAATCTCGCTCGTTTACTTATCAATTTTACTAGTGAAATTGAATGCTACATATTATGGCACTTTAATTGGCGTGAAATATAATAAAATTAACAACGATTGTCAATAGAAATTTAAAAAAAATCCAAAATTTTTTCAATTATAAATTTGATGTGCCACCTTTATATCCATTAATTGATCGGTCATATTGTAATTTGACGATTGAATTCAGCTTAATACAATCAGCCTGCGAAATTTGCCTGGAGCTGATTCTTGAATTATTTTTCGATCAATGGCTTAAAACACCAGTCGATCCAAATCGAAACCAGTGGCAGTTCGGTTTGGCTTGGCAATGCTTTTTATTTCGCCTGTGATAATATTTTTTCCAGCGATTTGGGATCAACTTTCAAGAGATCTACTTTTGGCAATCGTTCCGTTAATAGCAACCAGTTTCGATCTTTCTCAAAAATGGATTTGAAAATCGGCAATGATTCATTGATCATGCCGACATTGGCTAACGAGACAGCGTGCCAGTATTTCATCTCCAGGTTTTCAGGGAACATCCCTTCTGCCGTGCCATACGCTTTTAGCGCTCCCTGAATATCGTTTTTCTCAATTGCCAGATCACCAGCATTCATGTATTCATACGCGCGAAAAACTTTGATCAATCGTTTGATTTCTTGAATCGGCTCTGGATGATCTTCCACGCGCAAATCAATCAGTCTGTCTTCCCAGACTTTCCCGCTCGATTGTCCTTTCACGACTAATATGGCAGCCGATTGTTTGCCCCGGATATCGCCGCCAACTTCCTGGGCTGCTTCCAGAGCGGCGACCATTCGTTCTGCCAGATGCCCCTGGCTATTTTTGAATGCTTGCTCCATCGCAGACCAGACTTTGCTGTTCAGCATCATATTTGCCTGGACTGAAAAATCATCTCCAACAATATGCCCGGCATCGGGAATGCATTTTTTCCCGGTATAAGCAGCCACATTGCCTTTGGCATCGATAATCGCCAGTTGCCGAACATCTCGTCCCTCGTCAGCATCGATCAAAATTTTTAAAGCTTCTTGCGCTGTTTTTCCCGCTTTCAATAATTCCAGACCGCGCGGACCGAACGAAACATTGACAAACGATTGCGTGGCAATCGCTCCCAATCCGGCTTCTGCCCAGGAAACAATCGATCCGACTGAGAACCAATGAGATTGAACTGCCACTCCCATCTCTCCCGTCGCAGGATCACGAGCCACAATCGAATAGGTGTGCGCCAGCGGAGTCGAAAATACTCCCTGTGAATAGATGTCTTGTGAAACAAGTGACAGAAATAAGATAGCGCAGAAAAATAAAAGGTTTTTCCTCATAGCAATCCTCCGTTATAGACTCGATATTTAAATTTGCAGACAAACCAATTACACAATTACCGAGTTACCTAATCGCCCGACTTCTTCACAGGAATCCACTTTACCAGCTTCAACGAAGACTTCGATTCGTTCGTATTCGGTGAAGTCATATTCATTTGACCGGAAAAAGCCGTCGTGCCTTCATAAAACGTTTCGATATCATTCTCGACCAGAATTCCTTCTTTATAGGCAAACCACGCGTGAGATATTGTTTCGCCGCTGCCTTCAGAGTTCATCTCCGTTCCCCTCATCGTTCCCCAGGACTGGGCAGCATATTCCGTTTCAACTTGAATATGCAAACAGGAAAGTCCCAGTTTCGTTTCTTCACCCAGAATCGTATATTTTGATTTGCTATCGTTGATGGAGGTTCGAGTGAATTGTCGGGTCGTGTCGGTGTGGGTGTTCGTGTCCAGTTTTGCTTCAGTCCAGCTATCTCCGACTTTAAACAATCTATCGGGAACTTTGAATACCGGAACTGAAAGCCAGCCCTTCGCCTCACCTTCCATGGGACGGTCGCCCATTTTGGGAATTGGCAGGCTATCGATCGGAACGATATCACGCGCTGCCCCTTTCGGCGTCATCGTTGCACGAATTTTTTTGCCTTTAATATCGCCAAAATCCATTTTTTGCATGCCCTGTTGACTTTCAAATGAATAGCCAATCGTATCCACCGTCATAATAAAACTGATTGCCGTATCGACTTTTTCGGTTTCCAACTGAAAAATAAAAGTCTGGCTGCTGGTTGATTCGAATGTCTGACCCATCCGCTCCATGGAGTTGGTGCCTTCCATTGTTTTTTCGTAGCAGTAAACATCTCCAACAGTCGGACGATAGGACAAAGCATACCCGTTTTCTGCATCTCCCCAGGCTGGCGGTTTTTTGCCGGCACAACTCAGAACGATGACGATCATTAATAAAAATAGTCCCCCAATGTGACACAAACAAAATCTTCTCATAATTCCTCCTCTTCAATTTGCTATACTCATTAAGAGTTAAAATGTGACATCACTTTGTCATTGCAAGGAGCGAAGCGACGAAGCCGAAGATGCGACTTCGCTTCGCTCGCAATGACTTCAATTTTTTAAGTTACAAAATAATCCTCTATGAGTATATTACAACATTTGATGCGAACCAATCAGAGCAACCAAACTTACTGCATGCTGAAAATCAGGAACGATCAGATGGGCGCCAGCATCAATCAATCGTTCTCGTTTTTTTTCAATTGTAAAAAATCCTCGCTGTTCGTAATGACTCTGATCAGGCGAAAGCACGCCGACACCAATTCCGCCGAATTTGCTGGTATATTCGATTTCAGGAACACCATCGCCAAAAGTCAGAAGCTGTCCGGGCTGAAGGTTTCGTTCGTGGATCAGCTTTTCAATGATCCGTTGTTTGGGACAGTCACTATTATTTCCATTCGATCCTGAAGCCATGATCCGATCTTCAAAAAATTTTTCATATCCCAGAATTTTCACACTTTCTTGAACAGGCTGAATGTCAGTGCCGCTGGAGAGAAACAAAGCATCTTTTGTAAATCTTCTTTCAAGCTCAGTGAGTAATTCAGTTGCGCCAGGCATTCTTAGTGTTTCAATTTTTACTTTGCCCTGTTCTAACTTTTGGTGATTTGTTTTAACCATTGCGGTGAGAGCATCGCTGTAAATTTCTTTATAGCGCTGTGGCGACAAGCTTGATCCGCCTCTCTTACCGATCTCATCTGCCAATCGTTTCATCTGCTG
>JALOPY010000609.1 GCA_025453735.1 bacterium
AGATGCTTTGCCTAATGCTTCTTTTATTGGATTTACAGGAACACCGATTGAGAAAGCTGATAGAAGTACGCCTGCTGTTTTCGGAAAATATGTTGATGTTTACGATGTTGAACAGGCTGTCAAAGACCGTCGCAAGGGTGGTTTTGGTCTTCACATCATTCGTCGATCGGTTGAAATGATTAATTATATTAGCGATCCCAGGCATGGCAATCGTCTTATCCTGGTCAAAGCGATAAATGTTAATAAGTCATTATGAAGGAATTCTATGAAAAAAAAAGAATCATTATATGAAGAAATCAAGACATTTCAAGGTCAGAAGAAATTTTATTTTATTATTTTGATAATCGTCGGATTGTTAGGATTAGCCTTTCCTGTTATCCCAGGACTATTATTGATCGGATTAGGAATAGCGCTGATGTGTCCGAAGTATGGCGATATTCTCCTGGATAAAGTTAGAAAATGGATCGCCTGATCGTTTGAAAGATAATTATAAAATTTTAAGTTGAAACAAATCTTTGAGGAGGTGGTTAGAATGCCAATTTTTGGTCTATTTTCTCCATTGGAATTGGTATTGATTATTGTCGGTGGAATTATTACTCTGTGGGCGCAACTGCGAGTAAAATCGACATTTGCAAAATATAATAATGTTCGAGCACGAAATGGAATTACCGGCGCACAAGTTGCAAGAGACATCCTGCGAACCAATCACGTCGATGATGTTGATGTTGAAGAAACTGGCGGTAGCCTGACCGATCATTACGATCCAAAGGCGAAAAAGCTAAGATTATCGACCGATATTTTTCGATCCTCATCGGTCGCAGCATTAGGAGTGGCAGCTCATGAAGCAGGACACGCGCTGCAACATCATGCCGGATATGCCCCGCTGCACGTCAGAAACGGAATTTATCCGGTAGCTAATTTAGGTTCTCAAATTGCGTTTCCGCTATTCATCGGAGGATTCTTTTTCAGATCCGGATTCATGATGGACATTGGAATCTGGCTATTTTTAGGCGCGGTGATCTTTCAGTTAATCACACTGCCAGTGGAGTTTAACGCCAGCAGCAGAGCCGTGGTATTGCTTGAATCTCATGGTTATTTGGAACGGGATGAAATCGGTGGCGCAAAAAAAGTTCTGAATGCCGCAGCATTGACCTATGTAGCTGCGACAGCAGTTGCAATTATGCATCTCATTCGATTATTAATTCTTCGCGGCTCGAGCGATGATTGATCAGTAACTGGATGAAAGTTGGAAATTAATACTACTTAGTTGGATTTGAAATCACAGGAGTGCGGTGCCTTTATGCGCCGCAGGAGTGCATTCCATAAAGGGAATGCACTTCAATTTATCCAAATTTCATTAATACAACTTAGCTTCGCAAATTCAAAATGCGCCATTTTTTAGGAGCATCGAAGATGCCCCATTCTTTTTGAATCATTGACTAATGAGTAATTCCTTTACAATGAGAAACGGAGCAAGCGACGCTGAAACGGAGTTTTGTAACCGCCAGCTAATCCCTCTCAAAAAATCTCCGTGATGCTCTGCTTCCTCTGTTGCTCCTTGTAAGTTTTTGTCACCGTAATAGTTACATAAATTTTAATTTTTGTTCACCCACTATTAATATTTTAGCGTGAAGACATCATGTGCATGACAACTTTAAAATTTAAAATATTCATTTCCATAATAATTTTCTGGATAACGTGCGCCGACTTTGTAACCATCAAGATACCTGGAATTCATTGGCAAGACAATCGAATGCCAGCCCAGTTGTTCGCTCAAAAACAGCCAATAACTTCAACTGACTACGCGATCCCGGATGCCTTTACACGTGTTGCAGAAACAGTAATCCCCACTGTTGTTTCAATCAACAGCACGATGATGATCCGCACCTCAGAATTCTGGCATAACCAGCTTAACGACAGAGAGCTCAAAAACTTTTTTGGAGAAAAATATTTTAATCTGCCAATTCCGCGTGAATTCCGTCAAACCGGATCCGGCTCTGGCATCATCGTTTCAAGACAGGGACACATCCTGACAAATATGCATGTTGTCGATAGAGCCGAAGTGATAAATGTCACATTAGCGGACAATCGTTCAATAAAGGCAACCATTGTCGGAGCGGATCCCTTGACCGAGTTAGCCATCATCAAAATCGATAGTGATAATCTGCCAGTTGCCAGGTTTGGCGATTCCGATTCGGTCCGCATCGGGGAATGGGTGCTGGCAGTTGGCAATCCACTGGAGTTGCAATCCACGGTAACAGCAGGAATTATCAGCGCGATTGGCCGTGATATAAATATTATTGCTGATAACTATGGCGTCGAAAATTTTATTCAAACTGATGCGACGATCAATCCTGGGAATAGCGGCGGGGCTTTGGTCAATTTGAAAGGCGAAGTCATCGGCATTAATACTGCCATCGCGACTCAATCCGGGTATAGCCAGGGTTATGGATTTGCAATTCCAATTAACCTGGCAAAAAAAATAATGAATGACCTGATTAAGCAGGGCTATGTTGTTCGCAGCTACCTTGGAATTTCCATGCTGGATGTCAATGAAAAAATCGCTAAAGCTCTGAATTTGAAACAGCCAACTGGAATTTTTATTGATCATGTTACCGATGATAGTCCCGCTCAAAAAGCTGGGGTACAGGATAAAGATGTTTTACTCAAAGTTGATAACAAATATGTGAATAAGGGCAACATCGTCCAGACGATTTTAGCGCAAAAACAACCAGGCGAACAAATTCTATTAACGGTGATTCGCAGAAATAAAATTTTGAGATTACCTGTTACATTGGGCACCAGAAACGAAGGTTTGATCAAACCGCTTCTATCGAGAACTGACTTACCGCTTCTATCGAGAACTGACTTACAATTTCAAAATCTGGGATTAATTATACAAAGCATCAGTCACCCAACTGCCGAAGAATTCGCGTCAAAAACTGCTGAAGGTGTCTTTGTTGTTGATGTAGAACAATTTAGTCCTGCTTATGATGCGGGAATTCAAGCCAACGATATTATTTTAGAAATCGGTGACAAATTGATAACTTCTGAACCTGAATTCTACAGTACTATTGCTCAATTTACCAGTGGAAATATTTATATTTTTAAAATGAAAAGGAATGAGAATATTTTCCATTGTTATTTAGCCTATTAAAAATCAAATGATTAGAAATTAATTAAAAACGTGGCATAATGTTTGTAGTTTGATAGAAAAAATTTAACAAACAATTACAAGCACAGGAGGCTTTCAAAATGCGTTTCCACCATCATCCCTGGCACGAACTAAGAGGATTACGAAGAGACCTCGGTGATTTGTTTGAAGAGCTATTTGGAAGTGAGAGTTTTGACAAAGGCGAAAGCTGGCGACCTTTGATAGATTTGATCGAGTCAGATGAGGAATTCATCGTCTCTGCTGAACTTCCTGGCATGGAAAAGAAAGATATAAAAATAAA
Organism: bacterium; assembly: GCA_025453735.1. Lineage (GTDB taxonomy): Bacteria > Zhuqueibacterota > Zhuqueibacteria > Thermofontimicrobiales > Thermofontimicrobiaceae > JALOPY01. The sequence goes on from JALOPY010000609.1 coordinate 3,456, forward strand.
TTTCCATGAAAACATGCTGTCAATACGTGGGGAGCGAAAAAAAATTGCAACTGAAAAAAGTTATTTTCGTGCTGAGTGTTTTTATGGCCCATTCAAACGATCAATAAAAATCCCTGGAGAAATAGCTCAGAATAAAATAACTGCAAGTTATCAGGATGGAATACTGCTTGTTCATTTGCCGAAAAAACATGGCGATAAATCAAAGGACATCGAAATCAATATTGACTAGCAGATTTTTTTTAGTTATCTTTCAAGAAAAAAATGTTAAATAGAGCGTCTTATCTCTAAGATGCTATCATTTTCTATTTTTGTTTTGTGTTGATTTTTTGGTGAACAAATTTATTGACCGTGAATGAAATTTTTTAGATTTATTGTAAATGGAGTGAATTAATGTGTAAAACAGAAAATAATAGCAATGACATTGAAATCAAAGTGATGAAAGAAGACGAAATCGAAAATAATCAGGAAAACGATTCCATTAATAATAAAGCAATTCAAAATGAATTATCAGAAGAATCAACGAGATTAAAAACTGAAAATAATTATCTCGAACAGCTTCAGCGGCTCCAGGCTGAATTTGTTAATTATAAAAAACGAATTGAGCGCGAGCGTCTCGATCTCTCCGATTATCTAAAAAGTGAATTGGTAAGTACATTGTTGCCGATTCTTGATGATCTTGAACGCTTGCTAAACCACTCAAATTCAGATCAAATTATCTCTGAACCGAATGAAGCCCTGTTGGGCATACAGCTTATTTACCAAAACTTGCTGGAAATTTTGAAAAAAGAGGG
>JALOPY010000610.1 GCA_025453735.1 bacterium
ATTTATGCACCATAGTAATTTTGAGCATTCAGAAAACATTAGTAATGTGAAAATCTTGCTGTTCAATTAACGATAATGCCTATCATTTTAATTTAAAAGCTGAAGGCTGAACGCTGACAGCTGAATGCTAACTACACGGGAGGAATTTTAAAATGAAAGATTTTAGAAAACTTAATGTTTGGGAAAAAGGTCATCTTCTTGCTTTAGAGGTTTACAATGCGACACGATCATTTCCAAAAGATGAACTTTATGGTCTGACGAGTCAAATGAGACGAGCAAGTGTTTCTATTCCTTCAAATATTGCCGAAGGCTGTGGCAGAGGAAGCGATGCCGAGCTTTCTCGATTTTGCCAGATTTCAATGGGTTCCGCTTCAGAACTTGAATACCAAATTCTGTTATCCCGTGATCTGGGTTATCTGGAAGATCCTCTATATGAAAAATTAACAAATATGGTTATCGAAGTCAAACGAATGCTTACTTCTTTTATTCAAAAAATAAGAGTTAACAATTGAATAAATAAAAGCTGAAGGCTGATAGCTGACGGCTGAACGCTGGTAGCTGACGGCTGAAAGCAATTTACTATTTTAAATAGACAATAGGGAGTACTGAATTATGATCCAGACAAAAAATCTAAAAAAACTCTACACCACCGAAGAAGTCGAAACCACGGCGCTGAACAATATTAATCTTGAAATTCACCAGGGTGAATTTGTCGCTATTATGGGACCTTCGGGCTGTGGCAAATCGACATTGCTGAATTTGCTTGGCTTGCTGGATAATCCTTCCGATGGGGAATATTTCTTTCTGGAACACGAGGTCTCAAAATACACGGAACGCAAGCGGGCAAATTTGCGGAAGAACAATATCGGTTTCGTGTTCCAGAGTTTCAATCTCATCGATGAATTGACGGTATATGAAAATGTCGAACTGCCGCTGCTCTATCTCGGCTTCACTGCTTCGGAACGGAAGAAACGTGTGAATGAAGTGCTGGAACGAATGCAGATCATGCACCGCAAAAACCATTTTCCCCAGCAACTTTCGGGAGGTCAGCAGCAGCGAGTGGCAGTTGGCAGAGCCGTTGTCGCAAATCCCAAATTGATTTTGGCGGATGAGCCGACGGGAAATCTCGATTCGACTCACGGCGAAGAAGTCATGAGTATGATGGCAAAGCTCCATGAGGAAGGGACGACAATCATCATGGTAACTCACTCCCCAGCCTATTCCGAGTATGCGCAACGTGTGGTGCACCTGTTCGATGGGCATATTGTGACGGAGAACATTAAGGAGAGGTTCCATGTGTAGGCGCAGAGCGCATAGAGCAGAGCGCATAGCGGGTTGCTGTGTTAAAAATATATTAATGGTAGGATTAAAGAATGGTTAAGTTTCGGTTTCAGGATTTGGAGATATGGAGGATGGCGATTGAGATTGCCGATGAATTATTTGATATTGCTGATGAACTGGAAAAGAGACATCTTTTTCGATTTGCTGAACAGCTCCGTGCGTCGGGATTGGGGATGTCAAATAATATCGCAGAGGGATCAGGTTCGGAATCGAACCGAATGTTTTCACGATACCTGGATATCGCCAGATCTTCAATTTTTGAGAACGCCAATGTCATGTTCATTCTGCATCGAAGAAAATTAATAACCGAAGAAAAAAGAGACAATTTGTTGGAAAGGCTGGATCATCTCAGCCGTAAAATTACCAACTTCAAGAGGACGCTTAGCGCATAGTGCAAAGCGCATAGCGTCTTTTGTTCGCTATGCGCTACGCGCTTTGCGCTCTGCCCATTTTTTTTTTATTCACAACATATAAAGAATGGGAGCCGAATATGATTCGACTACAAAACATTTTCAAATACTACTCCACTCGCTTCACCAAAACCTATGTCTTGCAAGATTTGAGCCTGGAAATAAAACAGGGCGAGTTTGTATCCATCATGGGTCCTTCTGGCGCAGGGAAATCAACGCTGCTTTATATTATTGGCATGCTGGATGAGCCCAATGAAGGCGAGTATTTTTACCGGGATCAGCCAGTCCATAAAATGAATGAGAAGAAGCGCACTGAATTGCACCGCACCGAAATCGGTTTTGTGTTTCAGCAGTATCATTTGATCGATGAATTGACCACGTATGAAAATATCGAAACTCCCCTACTCTATCAAAAAGTGAAGGGAACTGAAAGAAAAGGTCGGGTAGCTGAAATGCTGGATCGTTTCAATATCGTTGCAAAAAAGGATCTGTTTCCGAATCAACTGGCAGGCGGACAGCAGCAATTAGTAGGTATTGCACGAGCTGTGGTGGCACGTCCCAGTCTTATTCTAGCTGACGAGCCGACGGGCAACCTCAATTCGGAACAGGGCAGGGAAATCATGGAGCTATTCAAAAAATTAAATCAGGACGGCACGACCATCATCCAGGTGACCCATTCGGAAGAAAAGGCAAAGTATGCAAGTCGGATTATTCATCTATTGGATGGAAGGATTGTGAGGGAAGAAGCGCCTGGCGTATAGCGCAAAGGGCATCGCGTGAAAAGTGAATTGTGAGACATGAGACGTCAAACGTGGAATGGGAGACAGCAATTTTTTCGTCTCACATCTGCCGTCTAACGTTTCACTAAAATCGCCATGCGCCATACGCTCTCCGTTATGCGGAAAATCTTTTGAGATTACAACGAAGAATGGTTCTTTATCAGCCATTTAATATAATCAAGGATTTTAAAAGCCAAAAAATAAGGAATATTGAGTAAGACAAATTCCTTACCATCAATGGTCCTTGTTCTTTGAAATTGAAGTTTGTCAGAATAAAGACGGATTGCAAAGTGATGTGGCGTTTGATTGATGAATT
>JALOPY010000611.1 GCA_025453735.1 bacterium
AATAAAATTCAAATAAACAACAATTACCAAAATTTCAATGACCACAATCCTGTCTCTTAAAAATGAAGCGTATGGTATGTTTAGGATTAGAATTTGGCTTTTGATTATTGAGATTTATTTGTGATTTGATGTTTGAATATTGTGATTTTTTAATTTCAATTTAAGGCGAATAATAAGGATAAATTCCATGTATCTCTCATTAAGCTGGCGAAATATCTGGCGCAATAAAAAGCGAACGATCATCATTGCCGCATCTGTCTTCTTTGCCGTGATTCTTGCGGCTGTCATGCGTTCAGCGCAGCTCGGTTCCTATAGTTACATGATCCATTCCTCTGCCAAACTTTTTACGGGCTATTTACAAGTGCAAGGACAAGGTTACTGGGACAAACGCTCGTTGGATAATAGCATGGTTCTCGATTCCCAACTGCAACAGGAAATATCCCAGATCTCTCATGTCACCAATATCACACCGCGATTGGAAGGCTTTGCGTTGGTTTCTTATGGCACGAGAACAAAGGTTGGCGAAGTTATCGGGATTGATCCGGATCGCGAAAATAATATGACTGGACTAAAGCAGCGATTGATCGCTGGTGATTTTTTAACCAGCGATGCACAAGGAGCGCTCATCGGGGCAGGATTGGCTCATCGTTTAAAAATCACTCTCAGCGATAGCATTGTGCTTTACGGGCAGGGCTACCATGGGCAGATTGCCGCGGCAAAACTTCCAATCAAGGGAATAGTGAAGCTGCCTTTTCAGGAGATGAACAATTCGTTTGTCTTTCTCGCTCTCGGCAATGCCCAAAATTTGTTTTCAGCTTACGAACGAATAACGTCGCTGCCGATTATGATCGATAATAATCGAAACTTGAATTCGGTGCAATCGACACTGCGTTCCAAATTAAATCCTGAATATGAAATTATGACCTGGGATCAGATGATGCCCGATCTCGTTCAGAATATTCAACTGGATAACGCCAGTGGCATTGTCATGCTGATCATTCTTTACATCGTGATCGGTTTTGGCGTGTTCGGAACGGTCATGATGATGATGATGGAGCGAACCAAAGAATTTGGGGTTTTGATTTCTGTTGGAATGAAAAAGACTCGACTGATGCTGGTCACCACGCTGGAATCGATTTTTCTTTCATTCATTGGCGTGGTCGCGGGCATTATGTGCAGCTACCCGATTATATATTACCTGAAGCTTCATCCAATTTTGATCACGGGAGAAGGAGCAAAGACGTTTGATTCGCTGGGGATCGAGCCGATTTTTAATTTCAGCACGGATTCGATCGTGTTTATCAGCCAGGCGATAATCGTGTTTATCATTGCGCTGGCAACAGCGTTGTACCCACTATTTTTCATTAAAAAAATTGAACCGAATCAAGCCATGCGGACGTGAGATTTGAAATGGCAGACGTGAGACGTGAGAAGCAAAATTTGTAATTTTCTTTTCACATTTCACATTTCACTTTTCATGTCTCACTTTTCACATCTCACGTTTCACAATACAAAGGAGTTTTGATATGCTAATTTCACTTGCCTGGAAAAATATCTGGCGAAATAAAAAACGGAGTTCCATTATTATTGTTGCTATCGCATTTGGATTGTGGGGAGGACTGATGTCAGGCGCTTTAATGATGGGAATGGGCGAATCGATTGTAAACACAGCCATTGACCGTGATCTCAGCCATATCCAGATCCATGAAAAAAATTATCTTGTGGAAAAAGAACTGACTACTTTTATTCCGAATTCCCAGGATGTAATGGCTCAAATTCAGAGCATGTCTGGAGTGAAAGCTGTTTCGGGGCGAACTTTAATTGAAGGCATGGCGTCCTCACCAACTTCAAGCTATAGCGCGAAAATTGTCGGAAGTGAGCCTGAGAAGGCGAAGCTGGTCACCAATATCAATGAAAAAATTATTGAGGGCAGCTATTTTGAGACGGATTATAAAAATCAAATGGTGATCGGGCAAAAGCTGGCGAAACGGCTCAACCTGAAACTTCATTCAAAAATGGTGTTGAGTTTCCAGGGATTGGATGGCTCGATTGTTTATATCGCCTGTCGCATTGTCGGGATTTACAAAACCGAATCCGCTTTGTTTGATGAAATGAATGTCTTTGTCGAGCAAACAAATCTGTTTCGGGTTTTAAATACGGAACCCATCATTCATGAAATTGCGATCCGAACAGAATCTTCCAAAGCCATGCCCATAACTGATGAAGCGTTAAAAACAAAATTTCCAAATTTCGCTGTGCAGAGCTGGAAAGAAATCGCGCCAGAAATTGCCTTTTTATCGGTGACGATGGAAAATTTCACTTATTTGTTTGTCGCCATTATTCTGTTTGCGCTGTTGTTTGGAATAACCAATACCATGCTCATGTCCGTAGTGGATCGGATTCGTGAGCTTGGGGTGTTAATTGCGATGGGCATGAAAAAAGTAAAAGTGGCGACGATGATCCTTTTGGAGACGATTTTCCTGTCGATTACCGGAGGTTTTCTCGGCATTTTGATGGGCGGATTATCGATTCTCTATTTTTCTCTTTCAGGAATAAACTTATCTGCCTTTTCTTCCAGCGTGGAGAGTTTTGGGACCAGCGCCATTCTGTATCCATTTTTACCAGCGGTGATGTATATTACGTTAACGATTATGATCATTTTTGCTGCCAATATCGCTGCCCTGATGCCAGCCTGGAAAGCTATTCATATTCATCCGTCAGAAGCGATCAGGACGTATTAGAATTGGCGCTGATTATTTTGTTCAATAATTTTCACAAGGAGAAGCGGAGATATCAGAGTTTAAACGGAGCTTTTTCAACTTTAAAATGATTCTCTAA
>JALOPY010000612.1 GCA_025453735.1 bacterium
ATTCGGGGACACGACGCCGCAACTGAATGAGCTCATGCTGTGGGGAACGAGAGTTCGCGGCATCGAAGCATATTTTAAATTGGGTTTTATCAATCTTGAATTTGTCCAGGGAGAGATCAATCGGGAAATCGAAGGCGTGCCATATAAAATTGTGACTGATCCGGTGACCGGCAAGAAGCGATATTTCATTCCGAACACTAACACTGAAATAACATCAACCACCGGGATTTATCGCTATGGCACTTTCAAGCAAAACGTCTTTGCCATCCGTCCCAGCTTTGGTGGTGGAAAAAATTTTCAATTTGGTTTTAATTTAATCAAAGTCAGGGACGATACGTCTTCGATTAAATATGGCGCACTGCCAAAGGATAATCTGGTCATCGGACCAGATCTTCTTCTGGCTATCGATAACCATCGCATCGAGCTGAAAGCCAGCGCCGCGTTCAGTCTTTTGGCGAATGATATTTCGAACGGCGCCATCACGAAGGCTGAGATGGACTCGGCGCTTGGGGAAATTCCTTTCGATCCATCCGATTATGAAAAATACTTTATTCTCAATACATCGCTGATTCCGCTCGATCCATCAAAGCTCAATTCGCTGGCGTATCAGGCGAGTTTCAAGTTCAATTATTTCAATAATAATATCAATGTCGTTTACAAATCCGTGGGATCAGAATTCTATGCGCTGGCAAACAATTTCCTTCGGAAGGATATCAAAGGCTTTTCAATTTACGATCGTGTGCGGCTGTATCGCAGCCAGATTTTCCTGAACCTTGGGTATGACAATTATTTAGAAAGCCTTTCTTATGAGGATGATGGCGAAGATTCCACCGAGCCAATAGCTTACAGCGCACTGAACATCGGAGTCGCGATTTATCCCCGGGAACAATATCTCCCCAAAATTAATGTGAACTGGAAAAATTATGATCGCGATAATACATTGGATATGAATGATTCGCCTTATGCAGTGAGTTATCAGAACAAAGATGTCTCAGTCCAGTTGGGCTATGACGCGCAATTTTTAAATTTGAATCACACTTTTAATATCGGCTATATTACCTCCGACAGAATTGATGGATTCGACCAGGCAAAAAACGATCTGGCAAATGACATTCGGATGCTTTCGATTCGAACAGTTTACCAGGTGCCGCTGACAACAGTCATTTCTTATGCGACCAACCAGAATTCTGCTGCTGGTATGACTGATTTTAATTACAGCATGTTCAGCATTTCCGCTGATTATAGCTTGCTCAACCGCCGTTTGAATTTAAGAGGCGGATTCAATACGACATCAGCCGTGGGAACAATTATGGATAGCCTGGCAATCAATGGTCCCGAAAAATTGGATTACACCGATTACACTCGTGCTGCTGTTGCGCTGGGCGGCAGCTTTGAAATCAATAGACACCATGCGCTGCTGCTCGATATGAGTTTTATTAATTTTAATGATAAAAAGACCAAGCACTATAAAGATAGCATTATTCGATTTCGCTATGAATTTCGCTATTAATTTGCCTTACACATCGAGAGGATTATTATCGAGTTTCAAGGAGTTGATTTTAAAAATATTCTTTCACCCGTTAAAAGGTGAAGGTAAGCAAAAGGCGGAGAGGAACCCCTATCTCTCTGCCTTTTTAATCTAAGGAACACTGGTATGAAAGTATCATTTCGAACATCCTGGCAGTTAGGGGGACTGCTGGTTGTTGGAGCTGTCATTATTGTTTTTTTGCTCCAGGCATTTGGGGCATTTGATCTTCTGGAAAAGAAAACTTATGATTTACGATTTCGCCTTCGCGGCGCAAAGTCGGTCGAGAAAGCCCCAATCGTTCTGGTGACGATTGATGACCAATCTTTTTTAAGCTTGAAAGCCAGGTGGCCCTTTCCACGATCTTATTTTGCGACTGCCATGCAAAACCTGGCAGATGCCGGAGCAGCCCTGGTAATCCTCGATATCGAATTTACCGAACCTTCGAACATTGATCGCTTTGATGATTACCAATTGGCACAAACAATCCAGAAATTTCCACATCTCATTTTAGCAGGAAAATTAGTCTCTGAATTTGGCAGAAATGAGACAATAAACCAATACCCGCTGAAACCATTGCCCGAATTTCTCGCGGCAGGAGCAAAGTGGGCGTATGCCAATGTTTATCTCGACGGAGATGGCTTTATCCGACGCTACAATCTCTTTCAAAACCTTCACGATCAGCAATACTTTCCGTTAGTTATCGAAGCGCTCCGCTATTTACAGCGCAAGAGCAGTGACGTTTTCGAGACAAATAACAATCGCACTTTTAAAGCAGGGAAATTTTTAATTCCGAAATATACAGATGACACCATGCTCATCAATTATTTTGGACCCGCGAATCATTTTCCAACTTATTCCTTTGCCAATATTCTCGATGATAATCGTTTTACGCTGCCAGACAGCGCCGAGGATACCGATGTATTTGACATCTATAAGCAATCGGGAATTTTTAAAAATAAAATTGTTTTAATCGGCGCGTCAGCCGAAGAGTTGCAGGATAATAAATTCACGCCCTTTTTTAATTTTGACGGCAAAAAGCGATTGATGCCCGGTGTTGAAATGCATGCCAATGCATTGATGACAATTGTGAGCAGCAATTTTCTTTACCCTGCAAATCCCTGGCTAATGCTTTTCGTGATTATCCTTTTTGCAGGATTAGCCTATATCCTCTCTGCCAAACTCCGCCCAATCTTCGGATTGGCAACAGCCGCTGGGATTATCATTTTCTATGTCATCGTTGGTTTTCAGCTTTTCAATCGCGCCAATATCTGGATTCCACTGATTTATCCGTTGGCGAATTTTTGTGGC
>JALOPY010000613.1 GCA_025453735.1 bacterium
GGCGCTTTGCGATAGGTTTTCCAGATATATCCTAACAGCAAAATCAACAAGATCAAAAATCCAAAATAGCCAGTAATTAATGCTGCTTTTATATTCATTTTCAACTCTTGTACTCCTCTTGGAAAAATATGTCTTTAACCTGCTCACTGATAACTATTTGCTGCTGACTGATCACTGTTTGTATTTCACTTCTTATATTCCTCTTGATAGGTCTTTAACAGGTATCCTGCAACGGCTTCAATCTCCGTAATTTTCAATCCCAGGCTCGGCATGGCGGGATAATCTGGGTTCACTTTCTGAGGATGCGATACAAATTCGATTAAATTTTGAATATTATTTTCATACTTCGTCAACACCGTGGCGTAAGCAGGTCCCACAACTTTCTGATCAAAGCGATGACAGGAGGAACAAACTCGTTTGAAAACGCTTTCGCCTTTGGCATAATCTGTAATCCCTCCGCCCGCTTCGATTGCTCGCTCAGGGATGATTTTCGTCAACATCGCCTGGGATTCCAGGGCTAAAAATTTGTTGTGCTCCAGCAGCGAATTTTCTCGGGCAATACCGCTATTCAGAATCATCACCAAAAAAGCAACAATGAATAATGCGAACGCATGAGTTCCCAACCTGGTCGGCGATCCTTGCAGCATCTTCGCCAGCAGATTGGTCACCACTGCCAGCAGGATCATTACTAAAATCGACGAGATGATGAGCGAGTTTGAATAAGCGATGTCGGGCAAATTAATGAGACCAAAGACAATAAACAGCGGCGTCAATAACGTGAAAATCAAGCCGATGATCAATCCGAACTTTTTCACATAAGCAGCATAGTCGCTGTTGGCGTTTTTCAATTTTTTGCCCCAGACAAAGAAAAAGAAGATGACGCCGATTCCCGTCATAGCGAAAGAGCTGGTTAGAAAGGCAAGATAGCTCCCCATCGCATGGGTGCCGATCAGCAATTGAAACGGATTTTTGATGAACGTCCATTTCTCTGGATCGTGGAAACGAGAAATGCTGGCGATGAAAACAAAATAGCCTGCCAAAAGCAGCAGCACGCCGAATGCACCCACCAGCCAAAAAATATCTTTTTCCATCCGAATCGTGTATTTATAAATGTAAACAAAAATCAATCCCACAATGATTGGCAGAAACGAGTTGATGAGGTATGGCAGGGTCGTGGCATTGCCTTGATGCAGAATTTGGGAATAGATGAGGGCGATGACCAGCAATGGCAAAACGCCCAGGATTACCCCAATGCTTTTGTTGAATGCCACCATATCGATCAAATCCCTGGCAAAAGTCGCATGCAATTGATTGTTATTTCTTTTTCCTGAAAAATTGAACCATACGGAAAAAAATGAGCTGCCAATAAACATACCAATGTAGGGCAGATGCAGCAAAAACATGACAATCAAGAGCATTTTCACCAGCGACAAATGAGCTGGCGTGGCAAGTAATGTAAATTGATCGGAAAATTGCATGAAAGAATTTCCTTATAAAACGTTTATCAATTTGTCGATGGACAAAAAAACGATGACTAATAAGGCAAAAATATTGATGCCGATAAAAGCATTTTTTAAAGAGAGTGATTTTTTCTCGACACGAATGATTTTAACAGCCTGATAGCATAATCCGATTGAAAAAATAACCACCCCTATTTTTACAAATGGGGAATGAACCGCACCAAAGTTGATAACTATGAATGATGTGATGGCCGTCGTTAGCATCCACATAAATGTGATTCTTGAAATTTGAGTCATGGAAAAGACTCCTGTCAAAGATGGCAAGCCCGCTCGTTCGTAATCATCACCCGACAGGAGCAGCAACAGCCAGAAATGCGGCACTTGCCAGATGAAAAAAAAGCTGGCGATCAGTATGATTTGTGGATCGAGAATATCTCCGCCGCCAGCTACCCAGCCGACCATCGGTGGGATGGCGCCGATCACTGCGCCTGGGACAGTGGCAAAGGGGGTCGTTCTTTTCAGCAGTGTATATACGCCATTGTACCAGACCAGGGCGAATACTCCTAGCAGCGTTGCCAATGGATTGGTGCCAAAATAGAGAACGAAAACTCCAGCCACCACCAAAACAAGGATAACGAAAAAAGCTGTTCTGGTTTGAATTCGCTTCGCAGGCAAGGGTCGGTCTTTGGTGCGATGCATCAAGCCATCGATGTTTCGTTCCTGAAATTGGTTCAAAGCCGATGAGCCGCTGGCTAATAAAAAAATGCCAATGATCGGAGCCAAAATTGCCAACGATAATTTATCCGCTGCTAAAAAATAGCCAACCGCCGTGGTGAATGAGACGGCGATGGTGATTTTGATTTTAATCAAATCAAGAAAATTTTTGAGCCACTTGTTGAGCATGAAAACCTTGTTTAGTTTTTAAAATCGTTCAAGGCATTATTCCAACGATCACCAACGGAACAGCAGGTACACCTCTTCCCTGACGAATGACATTATAGAGTTCACCCTCATAATATGGAACACCTGAACTCATTTGCATTTGAAGTGATTTCATAGGTAAAATTGAAATCCCAACATCAATCATATCGAGACTATAGAAGTCCATTTGCCGAACCTTGCCATCGGCCGCAACCTGTGCATTTTTTGCACAGGTTGAAACCTTGGGCAGTTCCTTCGTTCGGTATATGTTATTGATATGACGTACGATACCGGTTCGATCCACACCAAAAATCTCAGCCATTTGGTGTGCTGTGAGCCAAACCGTTTCCGATTCAACCCTGACCTCAATCCCGGCCTTTGAGCCCTTGGAACGGTAGATTTCTAAAGCGGTCTCATTTTTTAAGGCTGACAATTACATATCCTTCCATCTATC
>JALOPY010000614.1 GCA_025453735.1 bacterium
GAGATTGCTTCAATCGGCTGACAGGCTCCGGTCGATGTTTCGGCGTGAACGATTCCAACAACTTTCGCTGATTTTTTCTGAAGCGCTTGCTTTATTTGTTCGGGTGAAAATACTTTCCCCCAATCCATCTCCAGCGTCGTGACATCTGCACCACAACGCTTTGCCACATCTGCCATGCGAGAGCCAAATACGCCATTGATGCAAACCAGCATGGGATCGCCTGGCTCGATCAGGTTTACCACGCAGCATTCCATGCCCGCGCTTCCGGTACCGGACATCGCCAGCGTCATCTCATTTTTGGTCTGAAAGGTGTATTGCAGCAACGAACGTATTTCGTTCAAGATATTCAAAAATTCAGGATCCAGATGACCAATCGTGGGACGGGCAAGCGCTTCCAAGACCCTCGGATCGACATCCGATGGACCGGGTCCCATTAGTACACGTTTCAAAGTTTTCGGCATACTCATGAATTATTCCCTCTTCGCTTTGTATTTTTTATTTTTGTGACTTGGAGTGCATTCCCTTTACAGGCTGTCTACGAACTCGAAAAAAATAAATTTTTAGTCAATATATAGTATTATCAAATTTTTGATGATCAATATATTGTACGTCTAACCCAAAAAATCCTAGTTCATGGACAGGCTGTTTATGGAATGCATCTTTGCGCTGCATAAAGGCGCCGCACTCCTGCGATTTCCAATCCGACTGAGTCGTCATAGTTTCTAAAAAAGAAATCAAATCTTCGGCTCCCATCCCGGCTCATATTCCCGGCTCCACATTTTCATCGCTTTTTTGTCTTTCAGAATATGACCGCTCGATGGATCGAGATTCAACACCCTGCCAACCTTCCACGCAATATTCGACAACAGCAGCATGGTCACGCTGATGTTTCCCTCTTCAATCGGCGAATTTAGTTTCTCGCCAGACCTGATCGCGTTGATGAAATTCTGAAAATGCATGTCGGTCATGGGACCACCGCCGGCAATGCCCATTGTCACGTCCTTTTCTGACTTTTCATAAGCAAATATTTTTTCATTGGCTTGATTATAAATTTCATAGCCGTTGCGATCGAGCAGCAGCGTCCCTTCGGTTCCGTGAATCGTTACACCACGACCTCGTCCAAAATAATTCATGTTATTGCAGCTATTGCTTTCCCAGGTGATCATTTTATCTGTATATTCATAACTCGTGACGATGGTATCGTAGAATTCCCAGTCATCATTGAAATGATAGCGTCCGCCGCTCGCCGTCACTTTCTGAGGATACTTCGCATCCAGCGCCCAGAGACAAAGATCGACTTCATGCGTTGCATTGTTCAATGTTTCTCCGGTTCCCCAGTGCCAGATCCAATGCCAATTGTAGGGATGAATATTATCCTTATAAGGTCGCCTTGGCGCTGGACCCTGCCAGAGATCCCAATCGAGATAATCCGGAACCGGAACATGCTTTCCGATTCCGATGGAGGTTCGGTTATTGCTATACCATGCTTTGCCAAAATAGGCTTTGCCAATCACGCCATCATGAATCTTTTGGATCGCTTCCCTGGTGTGCGCTGATGATCGCTGCTGGTTTCCCATCTGAACCAATCTTTCATATTTACGCTGAGCTTTCACCAACATTTCTCCTTCTGCAGGATTATGGCTGGGCGGTTTTTCAACGTAAACATGCTTGCCAGCCTGCAATCCCATGATCGACATCGGGGCATGCCAATGTTCCGGCGTAGCTATCGTGATCGCATCGATCTCTTTGGATTCGAGCAAGTTGCGAATATCTTTTTGTTTGATCGGCTCACTTCCATTTTTTTCTTTGACAAGTAAACTCGCTCGCTCCAATTCGCGCTGATCCACATCGCAAATGTGCGTAACCATTGCATTTTCGCACGCAGAAATTGAATGAATATGTTCCCTGCCCCTGCCATGCAATCCGATCACGGCGAAATTGACGCGATCATTAGCGCCCAAAATTTGTGAGTAGCTTTTCGATGAGAGCGCATTCAGTCCCAAAGATACTCCGGCTGAAGCAATCGATGCATTTTTAAGAAATTGTCTCCTGGTATATTTTTTTTCCATGATCAATCCTTTACTTTTATCTTGATGTTTTTAAAAAACACTTCATCGCCATGATCTTGCAGCAAAATGTGTCCCTCAGCCGATTCCCCGAAATTTTGCCATACTGCATATTTGCTTCGGGCAACAAGGGCACGCCACATCTGCGTGTTTCGCTCGTAATCAATGACTTTTATGCCATTCAAGTAGTGCTCGACATGCATTCCATCGACCATAATTTTTGCCCGATTCCAATCATATTTATTGACTCGTTTTGGCGTGCTTTCATTCGGGGCATAAAACAGCGCATCCGCAGGAATGAGATCGTAAAGTGACCCCAGGGTTCTGTTTCCGGAAGCTCCCAGTTTTGCATCGGGATGTTTATCATCGTCCAGAATTTGGTATTCGCATCCGATGGCCGACCCTTCGCCTTTATTCAAATCCGGATCGACAAAATATTTAATGCCGCTATTGGCACCTTCAGTGATTTTAAAATCGACTTCTAACTCAAAATTTTTGAACTTTTTTATGGTAACGATATCCCCGCCAAATGCCGATTCGCCCCCGTAGCTTTTGACAACAGATAAAATGCCATTCTCTATTTTCCAACCCTTTTCCGGAAAGATATCCAGTTTTGCACCGCGCCAGCCAACGCTCGTTTTGCCGTCCCAGAGCAGTTGCCAGCCTTCTGCTTTTTCCCGCTCTGTTAATTGATTGGTCAGATAACTGATTTGCGGAATTTCATTGGTGATCGGAGATTTCGCTTTTTCCAAATTTTCTGTCAATAT
>JALOPY010000615.1 GCA_025453735.1 bacterium
GAGCTTCGGGGAGTTGCTCTATATTCTGGCGACCGACTATGATTCCACCGGCCGACAATATCTCGGCCAGAATATTCCCATGGATGAAGTCATTTACAAAATCGATCTTTCGCTGCGAGAGCCAGGCAGCATCGTCGATGCCGGCGACAGGATTATTTTTGTCAACGAATTTAGTGCAACCTACGAGGATTTATGGTCGTTCATCCCAACGAATGTGAAAGAACCAATCAGCCTAATTCCTGAGACTTTCGCCCTACATCAAAACTATCCCAACCCTTTTAATCCCAAAACAACTATTCGATTTTCGATTATGAAACCGTCACAAGTGAGTTTGAAGATTTATAATATCAAAGGGCAGCTAATCAAAACATTGATCGATGATTTCAGGGAACCGGGCAGTCATAAAACTAATTGGGAGGGGACCAACTTTTTCAATCAGCCAGTCGCGTCTGGATTATATTTTTATCAGCTTAAATCCGAAGACAAAATAATCACAAAAAAAATGTTGCTTTTAAAGTAAAGATTTTTCATATTCTCTCCGAAAGCTATTAAATGGACTCCATTTTAAAAATGGAGTCCATTTATCACATCACGGAGATGAAAATGATCCAGATCGACGGCTCGTTTGGTGAGGGCGGCGGACAAATTTTACGAACGTCATTGACACTATCGCTGATCACGGGGCAGCCATTTGAAATTTATAATATTCGCGCTCGACGAAAAAATCCGGGTTTGCAGCCGCAGCATCTCAAATGTATCGAAGCAGCTACTCGCATTAGCAAAGGCAGGGCAAAGGGCTATAAAAAAGGATCACTCCATCTCGTTTTTGAGCCAGAAGAGGTTATCCCCGGCGAATATCATTTTGAAATTGGTACCGCGGGATCGACTTCACTGGTGCTGCAAACGATTTATCTCCCTCTCGCATTGGCAAGAACATCATCGCACATCCAAATTACCGGGGGAACTCATGTTTCGTGGAGTCCCGTCCATCATTTTTTATCAATGCATTGGGCACAATATCTGTCCCGGGCTGGATTCAATTTAAAGCTGAAAATGGATCGTGCCGGGTTTTATCCTCAGGGAGACGGAAAAATTTCTGCAGAGATTTTCCCCGCTGAAAATATAAAGCCAATAGAAATGGTGCAGCGCGGCAATTTGAAAAAGATAACGGGTATTTCGGCAGTCGCCAATCTGGATTACAGCGTTGCCGAGCGACAACGAAGCCAGGCATTGAAACGATTGGAGCGACTGGGCTACGACGCGACCATTGCCATTGAAAATATGCCGTCCCGCTTTAAAAATACCATGATGCTCTTGCAGGCAGAATTTGAGTTGGGAAGCGGCTGCTTCACCGCGCTCGGTGCAATTGGAAAACGGGCTGAGAGAGTCGCTGATGAAGCAGTTGATGATCTTGTCGAATATTTGAATTCACAGGGCTGCATCGATAAATACCTGGCTGATCAATTGCTCCTGCCGCTGGCGATTATCCCGGACGAATCTCTTTTTTCCACATCAAAAATCACCAATCATTTTCTGACAAACGTTTCAGTCGTCAAACAATTTTTAAATATCAAGAGCGAGGTGCAGGGGCAGGTTGGGGAGCATGGCATTGTGAAAATTTCTGGCGGGTTGCATTGATGGGATAATTCAATGGCGGGGGCTGAAAATGTAGGGGCTTAAAAGGTAGGGGCTGAAAATTTTCAGCCCCTGCATTTTCAGCCCCTACAACAGCCGTAAAAAAACGTTTTTTTATCATTCCTCGATAACCAATCATTTCTTGGATTTTTGCTGCTTTATTTTAACTGACAGGGAATCCAACCGATCTTTTACCTGCTGCAAATCTGGCTTTAAATTCAATGTCGTCTGGTACATTTTTTTTGCGTTTTCCAGATCTCCGATCATTTCATAATTAATTCCAAGCGCAAAATACGCCGGGGCATAATCCGGCTTCAGCGCGATGGCTTTGTTTAGCAAATTAATCGCTTCCTCGTACTCCATTTTTTGATAATAAACCGATGCGTTTTCAGTGAAATCCGACGGCGTTTCCGGAGCGCCAACCAATAATGAATCATAATATGAATCAAAAAACCGTCTTGCGCCGCGATCGAATCGATTCGTCAAAAAAACCTGGCGATACAGTGATAATGCGATTTCCGCTTTGCCACGCAGCTCAAGGCTGAGCGCGTCCAGAGTATTTTCAGAGCTCTGGTAATAATTTTCAACAATCGCTTTTACAAGCTTTTCCTCATCAAAATTCGCGCCGGTATTTGCCAAAAAAGGATATACGGATTCCCGGTAGCCCGCTAATAATTGAAAAATCTGACTCCAATTGGCAGGAATATCGAGAACTTTTGGTGTTGAAAACTCCAAATGGGGAGAGTTATCCTTGTTCAATGGAGTTTCCTCTGTCAAGCTTTCGATAGTCTTCGGTCCCATGATAAAGCAGTCCAATATTTCATAAATATCGTCCATGCCAATTCGGGACAGGTTGGTGATCACGCCGGAGTCTTTCAAATTAGCAGCGATTCTCCCATAATCGATGCGAAATTCCGGGTCCGTGCTTCCGATTAGAATCGCATACGGCGACAAACAATTATTGACGTACCAGAGGGTCGTAAATGGAAAAACGGTTTGAAACGTATGCAATAAAACTTTAAAGTCCTCGATTGCCATTTTAAAAAGCGGCACCCCTGTTGCCATCAATCCGCCGGGTTTCAGGTTTTTCCGACACGCAAGGAAGTGGTTTGTTGTATAAAATCTCACGTTACCGTCAAACGCGGGATGGACCAGGTTGTTGACGATAACATCATATTTTGCTCGCGTGAGCAGATTG
>JALOPY010000616.1 GCA_025453735.1 bacterium
TTATATCATCAATTTCTTTCGAACAGGGGGTCCTTTTATGTATGTCATTCTCCTGGTATTCATTACTGGAATGGCAGTTATGATCGAACGAATCATATATATTTTGGTTACAAATCGAATTGATACCGCAGCGTTTATCAATCGGGTTTTAGAATTCATTCAGCGTGACAATACGAGAAGCGCTATTGAATTTTGTAGTGTTTCTTCTGCTATCTTGCCCAGAATAACAAGAGCCGGCCTAGAAGAAGCAGGGAAATCTCCCGCCGATATTCAAACTGCTTTTGAGCTGGCGGCAATGCGAGAGATTCCCAAATTGGAAAAAAGAACCCAGTATTTGAGCACTATTGCCAACATTTCTACGCTGCTCGGATTGTTAGGCACCATTTTTGGGCTGATCGCTTCATTTGAAGCCGTGGCAACCGCGGATGCTTCTATGAAAGCAAGCCTTTTGTCAGGCGGTATTTCTCAAGCCATGAATACCACAGCGCTGGGCTTGGTCTCAGCGATTCCATGTATGATTGGTTATGCAATTCTGCAAGAAAAAACAAATGAGATGATTGATGAAATTAACGAAAACGTCGCACGTGTCTATCGACGTATCGTAAGTGTTAAGGGTCATTAGTATGAATCTGAAACAAGCATTAAAAAAATCAAGGACAATTAAGGAGAATGATGTAAACATTCTCCCTGTTATGAATATCTTTCTATTACTGATCCCATTTCTGTTGCTCACGGCTGTGTTTGTCCATATCGCAGTAATCGAGTTGTCCTTGCCCTCGCTAAACAAAGGGCAAGGCTCCCAAATGCAGGAGCAACCAAAAAATCTCATTCTTGTGATCCTTGCAATTAGAGAGACTGGCTTTCAATTAAAAAGCCTTGGATTTACGTTTGATCCACTGGAACAGGTAAATGGGCAGTATAATTATCGTCAATTAGCCGAACAATTAAAGCAGATAAAAAATCAATATCCGTATGCAGAAGATATTATAATTTCCCCCGATGCAAGAGTAAAATATGATATTATAATCAAAGTAATGGATCAATGTCGGGAGACTGGATTCCCGAATGTTTCACTTTCAGGTTAAAAATTGAAATTTAGATAATCGTCACTAATAAAATTAAACACTATTAATGAAGAATAATCGTATGCAACCGAATCAAAATAGTAATGGTTTTCAACCAATAAGGCGTGATTCCAGAAAGAAAAAAAGTGAAATCAGTTTGCGGCTGACATCGATGATCGATATGTTCACCATCTTATTGGTCTTCTTACTAAAGAATTTTTCAACTGAAGGACAAGTAATATCAGTTGCTCAGGATTTAAAACTGCCTATTTCAACTGCGGAAAAACCACCTGAAGTCACATCAGCTATCGCAATTACAGAGGATCTTCTTATGTTAGATGGAAAATCGATAGTTGCTGTAAACAGGTTGGAGCAAGATGAAAAACTGATAATTCCGGAGTTGTTTGCAGAATTAAAGCGACTCCGAAGCTTGAACGAAAGAGTTGGCGCGATCAGCTCCTCTTTTTCATTTACCGGAAAAATATCGATTCAAGCTGATCGAGAGTTGCCGTATCTCGTGATAAAAAAAATAATGTTTACTTGTGGTCAGGCAGGCTACAATGACATGTTGTTGACTGTCAATAAACCTGATTAAATATTTAATTCAGTTAGAATAATATAACCAAAAATTGATGAAAATAAATGGCAAAAACCTATAAACCATTGGTACTCAATATTGCACAAGCAGGTCAGTCTCGACAATTTGTTGTCCGCGAAGGCGGTGAATTTACTGTCGGACAACGTGGCGACAATGATCTTACCCTTTATGGTCAACGCTTCCCAAAAAAGCACAAGCTTTTCGCTCAACGAAATGGGGGCTTTTTCATCAACGTGCGACCTTATATTGATGGTGAAATATCTCTGGATGGCTCGACCATTTCTATTAAAGAGATAATGCTTCATGAGCTGCTATCCCAAAAAGGAGAGGACTATCCTGTCAAATTAACGCCGAAAAAAAAGGGCTACATTCTCGTTGGTGACGCAAAGATCGACTTTGAATTTAAGCAGGTCGTCGCAAAACCATCCTCACCGCCACCCTCTTTTAACATGGATGCTTTTTCCTGGCAGCGTGCAGCATTAAAAAGCTTAAAATCAGACCTGTTATTTAAAGCGATATTTTTGATTTTAATGCTACTCAATGCATTCATTATTTATGCGTTTAAAGATTTCAAAGTAAATCTACAGGCAAAATTTGATATCGAAAAAATGCCTCAGCGGCTTGCCAAATTTATTATTAAGCCGCCGGAGATTACAATGGAAACTGACACCAATTCCTTAGGTAGCGCCATGGATGATTCACAAGGCGAAAACGAGAAAAAGAAAGAGGGAGAAGAATCTTCCAACCAAAAAGGCGATTCTCGCAAATCCAGTGGCGGAAAACGAGGCGGAAATCCCGCAGCTTCAGCCGGATTGCTTGGGCTTTTGGCTGGCTCTGGTGAATCAGGTAATACAAGTTCCATCGTTGATGCGCTTGTCGATAAAGGATTGGTAGCAGATTTAAATAGTATCGTCGGCGGCGGCACGCATTTAAAAGTCGCCCCTGGTAACGGTAAAGGTAACGCCGATCCATTGGATCAATTGATCGGAACCGGCGGTTCTGGCGGCATTGACGATTTTCTCAGTGCCATGGAAGAAGATGTGCCCCAGGTGAAGTTAAATAAGAAAGCGAAAGTCGATCTTGTCAAACCCAGCAAAATGACCGGCAGCGCTGAGGCGCTCGGGCGAAGAACCGATGAATCTGTCATGCAGGTGGTTCTTTCGCGGCAGGG
>JALOPY010000617.1 GCA_025453735.1 bacterium
AATTGCAATGGGCAAAGGAAAATCCGCCCGCTGTTGTGACGCATGTGCTCAGCGATAGATCACTCGATGAGTTAAAAATGATCGATGAAAATTCCGGACGAATTCCTGAAATTCTCAAGGCGATTCGAATATTGAAAAATGATACGAAAGATGTGGCGCTTTATGGATTGGTCACGGGACCGTTCACTCTGGCATTGCATTTGAAGGGCACTGATATTTTCATGGACATGTTTGATGCTCCTGATAAAGTCAAGGAATTAATGGCATTTTCGAACGAAATTGCCAAAGAGATGGCTCAAATTTACATCAACGCGGGCTGCGAAGTGATTGCGATGGTCGATCCGATGACGAGCCAGATTTCGCCCGAAGCGTTTCGCGAATTTGTGACACCGTTTGCCACGGACTTTTTCAGCGAGGTCCGAAAACAGAATACCTTTTCTTCGTTCTTTGTCTGCGGTCATGCCCAGCGCAATATCGAAGCCATGTGTGAAACCAGACCGGATAATGTTTCCATCGATGAAAATATTCCGCTTGATTATGTGAAGCGAGTTTGCCAGGATCACCACATTTCTTTTGGCGGCAATTTGCAATTGACTGTGGTGTTGCTGATGGGCAAGGAAGATGATGCGAAACGCAATGCCCTCGAGTGCCTGGACATTGCCGGCGATACCGGATTTATTCTGGCGCCGGGCTGTGATTTGCCCTACGCGGTTCCTCCCCAAAATCTGATTGCTGTAACCGAGCTTGTACATGATGCCTACAAGCGGGATGTTGCCCGGGAACTGTTAGATAAAAAAGAAGAAGTGATGGATCGAATCAACCTGGCAGATTATGGGCAGGCGGAAAAAGTCATCGTCGATGTCATCACGCTGGATTCGGAAGGCTGTGCGCCCTGCCAGTACATGGTCGAAGCCGTGAAATCGATCACTCCGCAGTTCAATGGGCTGGTCATCTGGCGGGAGCATAAAATAAAAGAACGAGAATCTGTCGAATTTATGATGGGGCTGATGGTGAAAAATATTCCGACGATTTGCATCGATGGAAAAATCAAATTTGTCAGTACCATTCCTACACGAGATGAATTGATCAAAGCGATTCAGGATCGGATCAATGAAAAGTTTTTCATGAAGCTGCGACAGTTCCGAAATCAGTTGTTGGTGTTGGGCGCGGGTGATGAAAAATCCGAAACGGTTTGGGAAAATGTGCAGCAGGCTGTCAAAGAGCTGGGCAGCACCGTCGAGGTGATGCGAATGAAAGACGAAAAACAATTTCAAAAATATGGCGTGGCGTCAGCGCCAGCCGTTATCTCGGTACGTGAGCAAGTGAAATCCACCGGCCGGGTGCCAACCGTGGAAGTGATCAAAGAGTGGCTGAAAGATTTAGGATAAAATTAAAAACCAGGTTTCTGCCAGAAACCTGGTTTTTTTTTGATAAAAAGGATTAGTGATGATTCCGACAATTTTATTGACAGGCTTTTTGGGTGCAGGCAAAACCACGCTGCTCAATCGCCTGATCGAGCATTATCAAAGCCAGCGCACCGTATTGCTGATCAACGAATTCGGCAAAGTGGGCATCGATGGCGAGCTGCTGGTCGATGGCAATTACGAAAAGATCGAGCTGAACAAAGGCAGCCTGTTTTGTATTTGTGTACGAACCGATTTTATTTTTGAAGTCGAAAAGATCGCGACCCAAATCAAACCAGAATTGCTCATCATCGAAGCCACCGGATTGGCTGACACATCGGAGATGGAGCGAATGCTGGCGCTGCCCAATTTAAAAAATCATATTCAGCTTCATGCATGTATTTGTCTGATTGACTGCCAGAATTTTCTCAAAATAAAAGATATTTTGAGAGCGCCAGTAACGCAAATCCAGAGCGCAGATCTGGTGCTGTTGAACAAAATCGATCTGGTCAGTGAAAGCCAGGTCGATCAGGTCGAAGAGTCTGTTCAATCAATTTCGCCCAACGTCCGGATCTTGCGGACTCAATTTGCTGAATTCAATTTGACCGAATTGGACAAAATCAGCCATCCCGCTATCGATGCCGAAGGCGATTTGGGCGAGGGCAGACCTGATCCTGTTGCCTCGATCACATTGGAAGCGGAAGGAAATTTTACCCAGGAAAGCTGGGGGCAATTCAAGAAATTTTTGGGATCGAATTTAATGCGGGTGAAAGGATTTATTTCCATCGAAGGAGTTACCTATTATATCGATGCCACGATGGATCAGTTTTTGATGCGAGTGATCGAAACAGCGCATCGACCAGAGAATCGCCTGGTCATCATCGGCAGGAGGCTGGATGAAGATCAGATTCAGGCGAATTTCATGCAATCATTGCAGCGAGACTGATGCCATCCGCCAGTCGGCAAGTGGCGTCAACCTAACGGATAATTTTTAACAGGGAGAACCAGAGTGAACGGAGTTGCACGGAGAATATTTTTATTGATAAGATTTTACTTTCGTTTATTGATAGCTAACACATTAAAAATAGATTATTCGAATTTGAAGTATTTTCGTTACTTGAATTCTTCAAATTCTTTACTCTGTGAAACTCTGTGTCCTCTGTGGCTCGTTGTGAAAAAAATAGGTTGACGTTTATTGCCAGTGGGCGGATGGCATCAGTTCTGCCAAATCTGACCGGTCAGTCGAACCACTGGAAATCCACCAATTCACCTCACCACCAACATCTTCTTCGTCTCTTGAAAACCTCCCATATCGATCCGATACAGATAGACTCCGCTCGGCAATCGGCTGGCATCGAAATGGATCGAATAGTTCCCGGGGCTCATTTGTTCGTTCACCAAATTTGAGATGACCTCGCCTCGAATA
>JALOPY010000618.1 GCA_025453735.1 bacterium
ATTGGCGTTTCTGCCAAAAGCAGCCCGTAAGATCCACTCAATTGTTATCGTTGTATCCGCGTCTGAAATTGCAACAGCGAGCGTATCATCATAGCGGGAGGGACGATTCGGTTGGTAGAAATACGTCGAGTCGAATGCCATTGAGTCCATCGTAGAATTCAAATACCAGGCAAATTTCAAGGGATCTCCATCTGGATCGTCACACGAAATCTGGAAATTAATCGAATCGGCTTTGCTCAATGTTGAATCTATCGATGGTTGGCAGGAAATGATTCTGGGAACTGCATTTTTTCTTTTTAAATAATGAATCAACCAGGTATGTTGAATAGAAGAATCCGTATGCTGGTTTTTTTTCGCGATATGATAGAACACATTGAATTCTGTGGTATCAATTTGCCCATTGACATACCATCGAAACGACAGCGAATCAGAATTTTCGTCACTGGCATTCACACATAATTTTAGCGTATCATTCCGGGTGATGGTCGTATCCTGCGCTGGACTAAACGATAGAATTCGCGGGGGACAATTTCGATCCAAAATAGTTACCAGCCATTGCCGTGAGAATGAGGTGTCCGCAGATTGATATTTGAGCGTGATCGTATCGATGCCTGATGAGTCGAAATCGGGAGTTAATCTGTAATAAGTTCCCACGGCGGAGTTATCGTGAACGCCATTCAACAACCACTGTACCGCTCGAGTGGGTCTGTTGTGTTTGCTAGTTTCAAACCTGATTTTTAGTGTATCTCCTGCAGCGATGGATGTGTCCGAAGCTGGAAAGAACAGGAACGTTGGCTGTTGTTTAGCAATCTCGATTCTCCAGCTATGCGATATAATTGCATCTGTATCTGAAATGGCGACTGTCAGACTATTTTTGGGATGCGGCAATGAATCCGCTACCAGAACAAAGATCGAGTCGTTTGGCTGGTTTAGCAGTTTGTCATTGAGAATCCAGGAAAATTTCAAAGCCCTGACATGTTTCCTTTCCACAATGCAGCGAAATTGCAGCGTATCGCCCTTGCAAAGAATCGTATCGGAACAAGGAAATGCAGATTTAATTTTAATGTTTTGCGTCGCGTCATTTGTCGAACTGGAAACGAATCGCAATCCCGCTGCAACTTCGAGCGAGATAATATTTGAAGCAGGGGTCTCGTGATTCGATTGATCGATGCCTGTGACGAAGTAGTGATAATAGCGTCCCGCATCAGCAGTATTGTCGATGAAATTCGCTGCCAGCGCAGGCGCTTCTGTCACTCGAGCGAACGACTGCTGGTCATCCCTTCTTCGATAAACGTGATAGCTGACAAATTTTGGTTCTCCGGACCAATATAAAGTCACTGGTGAATCATTGATCAAGGTTAGATTTTTCGGCGGACTTTTTCCAATCGCCACAGTAAATTCCTGGAACGACGAAAAGCCGTATGCAGCGGTAATGTACGCTTTGAACTGAATTTTGCATTCATTCGTTATCGCTTGTTTGACAGCAAATTTGAATGGCTCCGATTCATTGCTGTACTTTTGTCTATAATCCAGATCAGGGAGCGTCAATTGAGAGCTTATAATTTCCACGATTGGATCATCCGTGGCTAAGGTTATCTGTACATTTTTAGCTGGATAGGATAAATTCTTGACATGCACAACCAGTGGGATTATCTCACCGGGCAAGAACGTTTGGTTCCGATTCAGGGAGATACAATTTTGAATGATTATATTCGGTCGAAATTCCGACAGCAAAGCTCGTTTCAAATTAATTTTTCCCGCACCTAATTGACCAACAAAAGCGGGATTATTTTGATAAATATTATCGCTGCTCCAGATGATCTTCGCTCTTAAACTATCCGCATTAAAATTCCTGCCGCAACTGGCAGCTAATCCAGCCAATCCAGAGACATAAGCAGCAGCAAGCGATGTTCCTGAAACGCAGGTAGCAAGGGTGTCTGATATTCGCATTGTACCAGGGGCTGCGACATCGGTCCAATAGCCGTAATTGGAAGCGCTGATTTTTTTATTTGTCGAATCGATTGCTGCAACTGCACAAACATTTTCAAACGCTGCTGGATAAATACACTGTTGATTATTATCATTTCCAGCAGAAGCAATGATCAGGCATCCTTTCTCAGCCGCGTAGTCTATTGCTTGCTCTAAAATCCGGGATGGGAACGCGCTTCCCCAGGAGATATTGATGATGTTTGCGCTTTGGTTTGCGGCATAGATGATGGAGCGAGTTGTCGAAATTGTCGTGAAAATAATCGTTCCATCGGCAGTTGCGAAACCAGCTTTTATGATCATCAGCCGATTCACTGTGCTGTTATTTTTACCGGATTGGTAATTGCTGATCTGATTACAAATATCGGCGATCATCGAGCCATGACCGCAATTATCTTCTGGCTTATTCTTCCATTGCACGCCCGACATTTGCATCATCTCAGGATCGACAAAATTCCATCCCCATATATCGTCAACAAAGCCATTGGCATCATTATCCAAACCGTCTGCAAGCTCTTGCTGGTTTTTCCAGAGATTGGGGAGCAAGCCCTTCTTCTGCCAATCCAAACCAGTGTCAGTAATTCCGATGATAATTTGATTTTTGCGCTCGATGTGCGAAGCGGCTTGTAGCAATTGGCGTTTGTCGATTGTCACGATTTTTTTCGATCTCGAGCCGTGCGAATGATACACCTGGTTGACTTCTACATTTTCAACAAAGAGCAATTTTTTATAGTGCTGGATCAATTTTGTGACATCAGTCGCGTTGGCAAATTTTAGAACATAACAATGAGCGAGTCTGGTTGGGAATGCTTTAGCATCAATATTAGCTTGGGGAGCAATCAGCGGAACGATCTCTCTCGCGTTGCAGATTGAGTTTAGCGAATCTAATTGAGCAATACCCGTGAGAATTGTTGCATTGTGGTTTTTGGAAGGATCTATTTTTATTCCTGGCGCAAATTGAATGATCAATTCATTACGGACATGGGGTGGGAATTCTGATGAAGACAGATCGAAAATTCGATCTTCAGCGTGCAAAAAAAGCAAATGAAGAATAACAATCATGACCCAGACTATGCTATAACGCATTCTCATCAGTGACCCTGTTGCAATATTAACCGCACAATTGCTCTTTTGGGGACAAAATCAGAGTTATATTAATTAAAGCTGAACAACCGATAAAGCTGAAAATCCACCAGATAATCCAAAATCCTATTTTTTAAAATTGAGCAGAAGTTTGAAATGTATTCAGCTTCATCTTGATAAAATTATACTCATTAAGGATTGAAATGTAACACTGTCTAGTCATTGCGAGGAGCGAAGCTGAAAGTCCGCCTCTGGAGGGCGACGAAGCCGAAGGTGCGCTTCTAGCGTGCAATCTCCTGGTGCTAAAGGTATTGCAAGCCAGAAACGCATCTGCGACTTTGCTTCGCTCGCAATGACATTTTTGAACCATGTTACTCAATAAAGCTTTACGAGTATATATCAAAAATATTCCATAATGTCAACTGAATTATTTTTAAATTTATCGGATGGAATTTTTCATCCTTTAAGTGATCCATCGTCGAATAGGCCATTGGAGCTTGAGTTCATGAAATAAGCAAAGTCTGCAACACTAATTTTCAGAATTTTATATTGTCTTTTTTCATTAGATTTTACGGTTTGAGAGAATTGATAGTTCCGACAATTTTGCATCTGGTGTAATGAAGGTTTTATTTTCAGGTAAAAGCTCACTTACAGGTGGAAAATAAACCTGGTTTCTGCCAGAAACCAGGTTTATACACCCGAGACTGAGGTTTTACATTTTCAACAAAAAAAGACTTGCAAAGATCAAGAAGTTTATTGATATTATGGCATGAAACCAGGAATTATCGTACATGGCGGAGCGTGGAGCATTCCAGACGAATATGACAACGATCATATTCAAGGGGTTTATCATGCTGTCGCTGAAATTTATCCCCATCTGAAAAATGGGATGTCCGCGCTGGACGCGGTTGAATTTGCTGTAAAAAATCTGGAAGCGGATCCGACGTTTGATGCCGGAAGAGGTGCGTTCTTGAATGCGATTGGCGAGATCGAGCTCGATGCGATCATTGCCGATGGAGCGACTCTGAATTTCGGAGCAGTGGCTGCGGTTCAGAATATCTTGCACCCCATATCGCTGGCGCGATTGGTGATGGAACGGACCGAGCATTGCTTACTGGTCGGGAAGGGCGCGCAGTTATTCGCACGAGAAAATCGCATTCCGGAATTGCAGCCCGAAGCGCTCCTCACTCAGCGAGAGCTTGAATTTTTTGAGCAAATCAAGAATGATCCTGAATTTTATTCTCACAAGCCATTCGAGCCAACTCCCAACGGCACAGTCGGCGCGGTGGCGATCGATATGCATGGCAATCTCGCGGCAGCAACTTCGACCGGCGGCACCCCACGCAAACATCCGGGCAGGGTTGGAGACTCGCCGATAGTCGGAGCCGGAGCTTATGCTGAAAATCTAATTGGCGCGGCTTCAGCCACTGGCTGGGGTGAGTCGATCATGAAAATAGTGATGAGCAAAACTGCTTGT
>JALOPY010000619.1 GCA_025453735.1 bacterium
CATTGGCAGAATAATATTTCATTCGAGTTTGTCGCGCTGCACTACAATCAGCCCGTTAAAAATAAATATTCATATATTCTGGTCAACTACGATCAGGACTGGCGTCCTGCCGGCTCCCAGCGCACCGCGACCTATACGAATCTTGAGCCGGGCGAATACTTTTTTCGAGTGCGCGGATCGAACAATGATGGCATCTGGAATAAAAAAGGCGCCGTGATTCGCCTGCTGATTACACCGCCCTGGTGGAAAACCACGTGGTCGTACCTGAGCTATGCCGTTTTGCTCGTGGGATTATTTTTTGCCTCGCATCGATTTCAACGAATCGTTGTGGAAAAACGAGAGCGAAACCGCGCACAAATTCGTGAAGCCGAGCTGCGCGCACAAGCTGCCGAAGCCCAGGCGCGTGCCATTCAAGCTGAAAACGAACGCAAGACCATCGAGCTGGAAAAAGCTCGCAGACTGCAACTCTCCATGCTGCCCAAACAATTGCCCAGCGTTCCCTACCTCGATATTGCCGTCCACATGCAGACAGCCACAGAAGTCGGTGGCGATTACTACGATTTTTACCTTGACGAAAAAAATGATTTAACCGTTGTGATCGGCGACGCCACCGGGCATGGCTTGAACGCTGGCACTATGGTCTCGGTGATGAAGGGATTATTCATCGCCAATGTGGCGCAATCTGATTTCAAAACATTTTTTGAAAATTGCACCCGCACCATCAAGCGCTTGCACCTGGGCAATCTCTACATGGCCTTAGCCCTGTTAAAAATCGAAAATGATGAGTTGATCTATTCTGCGGCTGGAATGCCTCCCATTTTCATCTACCGAAATCAAACAAAAACCGTTGAAGAAGTCATCCTCAAAGGAATGCCATTAGGCGCGTTTGATGATTTTTCTTATCAGGACAAGCATATCGATCTTAAAACGGGCGACACCATCCTGCTATTGAGCGATGGCTTGCCAGAGCTATTCAACGAGAAAAAAGAAATGTTCGACTATCATCGGGTGAAGGCCGCATTTGAAAAAGTGGGACATGAAACACCTGAAAAAATTATCGATCATTTCATCGATGTCGCAGAGCAATGGCGCAACGGCAGAGTCCAGGATGACGACGTCACTTTTGTTGTGCTGAAAATGAAGGAAAATGGGAGGTAATTTATAACGAGATGAACATGCTCCGTTTACACATTCATTAACATTTTTAGCCAGTAAAGCATCAATAAAATTTCCTGACAGCATTCTGAAGCAACTCTCTATTTTCATGGAATTTCATATTGAAGCCAGATATCCAAATGATAAAAAAGATTCCATAAAAAGTGTACTGAAAATTTTGCATCTCAAAATCTATTAAAAATAATAGAGGTTTTTCAATGGTTGTCCCAGAAACTATTGATAAAATCAAATGGTTTCGATTAGCCCTTGAAGATCGAAAAATTCGTATCGCTAAAATTATTCTTTGTGGATCACAAATTTCAGGCAAAGTTCATAAGTATAGCGACATCGATGGTGCCGTTATCTCTCCTGATTTTGGGAAAAAATCGATTTGAAGAAGGCGCTCGATTCTTTCAAATTGCTTATAAAATTGCTCCTCGCATAGAACCAGTCCCGATACCTTCCACATCATTTCAGGTCGATACCTGGATACCATTGATTTATGCCCTCCGCACGCAAGGCATAGAAATAAATTAACTGTTAGTTATCAGAGCTTGCACGTGATACTTCAAAAAAAATCCATTTGCAAATCAAATTTTTTTTCACTATATTCCAGCCGCTAAATTGAAAATCAATTCAGGGAAGATACAGTATAGGAGTAATTTTATGACCGCAATTTCAGAATTTCGCACCGGGAAAGCCATTCGATTTAATAATGATATCTGGATTATCGCCGAATTTCAGCATGTGACGCCTGGCAACTGGCGCGCCATGGTGCGAACCAAATTGAAAAACGCCAAGACCGGCAGGGTGATTGAAAACACCTTCCGCATGACCGATGATATTGAAGAAGTTCGCCTGGATGAGAAGCAGATGCAATATTTGTACGAGGCAGATGGCAATTTACATTTTATGGACACCGAAACGTATGACCAAACTTTTATCTCGTCCGACCTGTTGGGTGATCAAATGAAATTTCTTAAAGAAGGCGATATGGTCAAGATTCTTTTTAATGAAGGGTCCGCCATGACGGCTGAATTGCCCAATTTTATCAATTTTAAAATTATCCAGGCTGATCCTGGCGTGAAAGGCGATTCGGCAACGAATATCCAGAAGTTCGCCACGATCGAGACTGGCGCCAAAGTGCAGGTGCCGCTATTTGTAAAAGAAGGCGATGTGATTAAAATAGATACCCGGACCGGGAAATATTTGGAGCGAGTGGCAGTCGGCAGATAATTACCCAGGCAGGATAGAAACTGAATTTTCGAGCTATATTTTAGCTTGACATTTTGTTTTAAAATATATATATTATCGATGGTTTTAAACTATTTAAGAGAAGAGCTATGAGCGAAGTTCTAACATCAGCCCAGCCCAGAACGAGACGTCAGCTTCTGACTTATGACGACTATCTGACCTTTCCCGACAGCGATGGTATCCGAAAAGAGATCATCGAAGGAGAACTGTTTATGAGCCCTGCACCCTCAATAAAGCATCAATCAATATTGAGAAATCTGTTTCGTATTCTTGATAAATTTATTATGGAAAATGACCTGGGTGAGGTATTATTTGCTCCTTGTGATGTCATCTTTTCAAATATCAATATCTTTCAGCCCGATCTTTTATTCATCTCAAAAATGAATTATCAGATTTTAACAACACTGAATAT
>JALOPY010000620.1 GCA_025453735.1 bacterium
TTCTTCGGACAACGAAAACAATGTGCCCTCATCGCCAGGGATACGGACATCATTGTAACCGCTGAAAACGCCGCCTGTTTCAATATCTAATTTTAATTGAGCCTGCAGTGGAGTTGAAATAGCGCAAAGCAGCAGAAACGAAATCATCAAT
Organism: bacterium; assembly: GCA_025453735.1. Lineage (GTDB taxonomy): Bacteria > Zhuqueibacterota > Zhuqueibacteria > Thermofontimicrobiales > Thermofontimicrobiaceae > JALOPY01. Next base: position 152 of record JALOPY010000620.1, read on the forward strand.
AGCTTATACATTTTTTGCTCCTTATGAAATGTTTTCAATAATCAAACCTCAAAAAACAAATAACAAATAATTTCCAATGCTAAAAATTCAAATTCCAAACATCATAGCGCATCAAGCTGCAAATTCCAAGCTCCAGATGGCCAAATTCCAAATAAATTTCAATTGCCAAATTTCAATGACTAAAACTTCTTGCAAAAAAAAATGCGAGATTAAATTGCTAATAGAAAGATTTAAATCCTTGCGAAGGTTCGATACCTTCGCAAGGATTATTCTTTAACATCAGCGGCTGTTTTATCATCGGGTGGAAAAATTTTTCTATTAAATCAAAAAGGATTAAAAATTAATTGTCGTTTTTCATCCGTTGGGTAAAATATACTGAATAATGAAAAATTTATCAAGCACTTTTAAAATTTGTCTTGACATTTTTAAAAAACTCTTGTATATTTTTTCTGCAAATAATCACAAATCCGACATAACTTGCTTCGCACCAGGCAGCGCTTGAGGCGATGGGGAACATCATTATTTAGGATGATGGAGCGAAAAGGAGGGAGCAAATGAACCGAAATCACTTGCCCTAAAATATCTATATTTCATCTGTCATTGAGCGAGCGTATCTTACAATAAGTCTCGTTGACAAAAAGGAAGTGTTTTCTAGATGTGAAGGTGCTTCTTTTTTGGGCTCAACGACAGATAAAATCCTATAAGTTAGCTTAGCCCGTGTAGTAATGCATTTTTGATGAAAATTCAATGCTATGAGCAGCAAAGAGAAAAACACTTCAAAAAACGAAGAAGACACGTTTATAAATTTTCACTATCAAGAAATAAAAGAGCTTTGTAAGCACTTTCTTACATTGGTTTCTGGAATACTCGTTGTGACGTTAGCATTCTCAGAAAAAATCATTGACTTTGAGACTGCTGCTCCCAAGCTTAGGTACTTATTAGCTATTTCATGGGCTTCGTTCATTCTATCTATCATTTTCAATGGTATCGGATTAGTCTACATATTTTGGGCTGGTGATTGCGCAAATGATTCGGTCTTCTTAAAGTCTGGTAAAGATTACAAGAACTTAGCCAAACGGTCTTATATTTGGTTAGGTATAGCTGGAGCTCTTCTCGTCATGGGACTACTTTGCTTAGGTTTTTTACTTTTTGTTAAATTAATGAGTTAGGAATATGATGTCGGAAGAAAAACCGAAGAACAGTTCGATCGAAAATCAAAACAAATCTTCGAAAATCAGAAAATCCAAAATGAGTAAGATTAAGGATCAATTGCGTGATCCTCACTTTCATTATTATGCGATCTGGATCGTGATTTGTATTTTGTCCATTTTTTTCGTTTCACTTTTCCGTATTTTCCCACAACCTGACTTTACTTTATCCATCCCCGAGAAAAAGCTTTCGGCAAGTCGTCAAAGCATAATACAGAGTTCAATAACAAACAAGAGTATCAACAATTACAAGCACAACGTCACTTTAAGTGCCGATTTTCTTCCACCAGACCTTTCTATTGAGTTTACCGCACCATTTGGTAAGCCTATTCCTACATATGCCACAGTCATGAGAATTCAGGTTGGACCAAACGCATCATACGGAGATCATATTATAAAAGTAGTCGGTACAGGATCGGATGGGAAAGAAAGATATGAAAATATTACTGTTTCGATAGTTAAAAAATTCAGCGTTGATTCTACCGAAATAATTAAATGAGTTGTGATAATGAGATTCTATTTTGAATAATAATGCTTGCTAACAGTGCGTGGTGCGGATTTGGCGAGCCGAGGACAAAATTCAGTTCAGTGATAGCTCCAATGTCTCGTCTTCAATCAAACTCTGTCTTCTGCTCGCTAAACCGCACGGGTGTGTGTTATGCCCATATTACGACTCCCTCACCGCCTTCTTCGCCTGCTCAAACTCATGATCCAATTCCAGCGCTTTCTCATATTCGCTTTTTGCCAGATCCTTCTTTTCCTGCATTTTGTAAATATGCCCCAACAGCATAGGGGCAAAGACAAACGACGGTCGTTCATCTGAAGGCTCAACTTCCAAATATTTTTTTAAATTTTCCTCTCCTTGGTCCAGGTTTTTGCCTGACATCAGCGCAATTCGTCCCAGGTAGAAGGATGATGAAACTTCATCGGGAGTGATTTAACCAAATCGATTAAAAATTGATAATCGCCCCGATCACCGCATAATTGAACAGCGAAAAATTATACACCACATCATTATCTGCCCCGCCTTCGAGAATGCGGTAGCCCAGTTTGAGACCAATGCGATCCGTAACCTGATATTGCAACGCTGCCAGCACATCTTCGGCCCGACCCTGCGGCGCTGCCAGGGCATCGCCATCCACCAGCAATCCCAACTTATCATGAAATTTCCACAGCATTCGGAAATGCAAAATGGGCACGAATCCGACATTGGTCTTTTTGGCTTCCATACCATCGCCCCGAACGCTGATCTCGGCGTCACGGATTTTTGCAGTGAAGCCAATGCCCAGCTCGAGCTTTTCTTTCAAAAGAAAATCATAGCGATAAACCAGGCGATAGGAATTGAAGCGATAGGTGGCATCCAGCGGCGTATTGGCAGAGAAAGTTTTCCCTTGAAAAATCAAGTTTCGATCCAGTTGCCCTTTTGAGCTGAGCGACAGCGGTGCGATCAAGACACCC
>JALOPY010000621.1 GCA_025453735.1 bacterium
AGCTTGAGCGTCTAATATGAAAAAAGCAAACAATAATCATAAATTTAGTGAAATTTTATCCAAGTATTTGCATGATTTAGACCAGATTTCACAGCTTTCGCCGGAAGAAGAAATCATATTAGCCAGGCAGGTTAAGCAAGGAGACAAACAAGCATTAAATAAATTAGTTCGGGCGAATTTAAAATTTGTCGTTTACATCGCGCGTGACTACGAAGATCGGGGTCTTCCGCTGGATGAATTGATTAGTGAAGGCAATTTAGGATTGATCGAAGCTGCCCATCGGTTTGATCCGGAACGGGGGTTCAAGTTTATTTCATACGCAGTGTGGTGGATCCGACAATCCATCCTCAGGGCGCTGGCAAAATATTCCCGCCTGGTACGCGTCCCGATCAACCGCACCTGGGTTTTGCAAAAAGTTATCAATATTGTTAATACATTAGAACAGGGGCTGGGGAGAACCCCGGTTATGGAAGAGATCGCACGGGAGCTCGACATCCCGATTGAAGAGCTTTCAGAGAATCTTTCTTATCTCAGGCACGAGCTATTTCTTGAAGATTCCACCCGTCCTTTTGAGGATACCCTCACCCTGATGGATCGCATCAGCAGCGAAGAATTTGCCGCGCCCACCAGTGGATTGATCGCCGAATCGATGAAAACTGACATTAAAATCGCGTTGGATTCGTTGGAGCCAGCCGAAGCAGAGGTGCTGCGCAAATATTTCGGCATCGATCGTGAGCGACCATTAACACTTCTTGAAATTGGTGATGATATGCATTTGAGTCGCGAGCGAATCCGACAAATCAAGAATAAAGCGCTGCGTCGCCTTCAATACTTCCACCGTCGCGAAAAATTAAGATTCTACCTCGATGAAATAAAATAACAAAAAAGGAGCCTCGTTTCTATGAACAAAATTCAAGAGCTCATTAATGATAATGCGTTCTTAAAAATCCTTCTTGAATCCATTCCGTGCAGCGTTTTAGTTATCGATAAAAATCTCCTCATTCAAACCGTCAATGATTTCCTGGGAAAACAATTTGAAATTGAAACGAATTCAATCCTGCAGCAAGATAGTGATATGAGCGATGTCCTCAATTGTTATAGCGCGGCTGGCGAACATAAGGCTTGCGGATTAAAAGGCGCCTGTTCAAATTGTCAAATTTTAGGACTGATGAAAGACGCTTTGAATGGTGACTCAATTCATCGAAAAAAAATTAAGATCAAAACATGGTCGGATGCCAAATGGCAGGATATTGTTGTTCTTGTCAGTGCGGCGCCACTCGTGTACCACAATGAACGGTTTGCTATCATCCTGATTGAAGATATCACCGAGCTTACCAACCTACGCCGACAAACAAAAATGCAATCCATGTTTGCAGGTCTTGTGGGACAAAATAAAAAAATGCTCGACCTATTTGAAGCCATCGAAGACCTCGCTCTGGTTAATGTGCCAGTTTTAATCCAGGGAGAGAGCGGCACCGGGAAAGAGCTGGTTGCATCGGCCATTCATCGCGAAGGGAAGCGATCGAAAAAACCGTTTATCGCGGTCAATTGTGGCGCGCTGCCAGAAACCCTTTTGGAAAGTGAGCTGTTTGGATACGTGAAAGGCGCATTCACTGGCGCCGCACGAGATAAAAAAGGAAGATTTGAATTGGCTGATGGCGGCACAATTTTTCTCGACGAGATTGGTGATATTTCCCAGACGATGCAGGTCAAATTATTACGAGTGCTGCAAGAAGGAACTTTTGAGCGAGTGGGAAGCGAAGTCACGACAAAGGTCGATGTCCGGGTTATCAGCGCTTCAAATAAAGATATTCAAAAAGAAGTCGCTGCCGGAAGATTTCGTGAGGACCTTTACTACCGGCTATTTGTTGTCCCGCTTTACATTCCACCGCTGCGGGAACGCCCCGATGACATCCCGCTTCTGGTGGATCACTTTTTAAAAGAAGCTGTGATCGAGTTGGAAAAGGATATGACCGTCCTTTCGCCCGAAGCGGCGAAATTGTTTTTGGAATATAAATGGCCCGGCAATATCCGTGAGCTGCAAAATGCCATTAAATACGCATTAGTCAAATGCAAAGAACAAATCATTGAACCTGTTCACCTGCCCCCGTTCTTGCAATTAAAAAATGGAATCAAAGCCGTTCCGATGTTAAAAAAGTCTCGACGAAAAAAATTGAACACAAAAAGTGTACGTGATGCATTAGAACAAACCAATGAAAACAAAGTGGAAGCTGCCCGGGTTTTAGGAGTGTCTCGAGCGACTCTGTATCGTTTCTTGGATGAAATGCCTTGATTAAGGTAAGAAAGGAAAGAAAATGAAATACACCAAACTTGGCAAACGAGGTCCCACAGTCTCAACAATCGGATTTGGCGCCTGGGCAATTGGCGGAATGAATTGGGGCGAGACTGATGATAAGGTTTCAAAACAGGCGCTGCATTCAGCCCTGGATCACGGCGTCACGTTGATCGATACGGCTGATGTTTACGGCTTTGGTCATTCAGAAAAGTTGATTGCTGAGGTCATCGGGGAGCGAGGCAAAGATAGGATTATCGTTGCCACCAAAGCAGGCAATGATTTTTATCACACCTCGGAAAAAGATGATAAGGGCTACGGACCAATTCGACAGAATGCCGATCGAGATTATATCATCTGGGCAGCAGAGCAAAGCCTGAAGCGTTTGAAGGTCGAAGCCATTGATATCTTGCAGCTTCATAGTCCCGACACAGAAAAATTGCAGCGGGATGATCCCTGGGAAGCGCTCGACAGGCTGAAAGAACAAGGCAAGATTAAACATGCAGCATGGAGCGTGCAATC